>NZ_JBXAST010000024.1:0-48629 GCF_058809645.1 Azospira sp. MPR-E4
CCTCCCCGGCCGCCCCCACCACCACCAGATGGCGCACGTGCTCGGCCTGCATGCGGTCCACCGCCTGGCTGAGGGGATAGCCTTCCGGAATGCTGGCCACCGGGGCGCTCATCACCGCGGCCAGGGGCTGCTCCAGGCTGTCGGCACCGCGGCGGAAGAAGCGCAGGGCGTCCCGCTCGGTGAGGATGCCCAGGGGCCGGCCGGCCTCGGCGACGACGACGCAGCGCAGGCTGCCGGCGGACATCAGGGCCAGGGCCTGGCGCACCGTATCGCCGGGCTGCAGCAGCTGGACGCCGCTCTGCATCACCGCATTGACGTCCCGCAGGCGGCGGAAGAAGGCGGCCCCCAGGTGGAAGCGGAAGTCGCTCTCGCTAACCACCCCCACGGGCTGGCCCGCTTCGCCGGTCACCAGCAGGTGGCGGATGCCCTTTTCCGCCAGCAGGTGGTAGGCGTGATGCACGGACATGCGGGAATCGGCGGTATACACCGGGGAGCTCATCACCTGATCCACCGCCAGCAGGCCGTCCACGTTGGCGGAGAGGGCCCGCAGGATATCCCGTTCGGTGACGATGCCCACCATCAGGGCACCCTCGCGCACCAGCAGGGAGCTGATGCGGGCCGTTTCCATGACTTCCGCCGCCGCCAGCAGGGTGGTCCGACGCTCCACCTCGACGATATTCCAGGTCATCAGGTCTGCGAGGGTGCGTTCGGGCATGGCGTGAGGCCGGACTAGGGGTGAAGCCTCAATTCTAAGGGCTGGAGGGCGGAATCCCAAAGCCGGCCTTGTCCGGAGAGCGACGGAGGCCCTTCCGGCCTTTTTGATTCACATCATGGCTGCATAAGGAGCCCCGTCGCTACTCTCCGCACTGCCGTGTTCCATCTTTATTTTTTCCTCTCATGAAAGGAGGGCAGCATGAGCGGCGCTTTCACTAAGTCGATGGCGCGCAATATCTTTTTCGGCGGAACGGTCTTTTTCTTTCTGCTGTTCTTGGCATTGTCGTTCGACTCAACCGCAACACTGCCGAAGCGCGATAACCGGGCCAATCTGACCCCGGCCGTCGCCAACGGTAAAAAAATCTGGGAAACCCGTAACTGCATCGGCTGCCACACGCTGCTGGGCGAAGGCGCTTACTTTGCGCCCGAGCTGGGCAATGTGTATCCCCGCCGCGGTGGTGACTTCATCAAAGCCTGGATCAAGGGCCAACCCAGCGGTGCCCCCGGCCGTCGCCAGATGCCTCAGTTCAACCTGACTGAGCAGCAACTGGACGATCTGGTGGCTTTCCTCAAGTACACCTCTGAGATCAATACCGCTAACTGGCCGCCCAACATCGAGGGCTGATGCCTCGACGCGGACCCCAGAAAAACAGAGCTTACGCTTAAGGAGTCATCGCTATGCAATATAAATCCCAGGCCGTTGCCACGCCGTATTTCATCGCGGCAATCGGTCTTTTCGTCGGGCAGATCATATTCGGGCTGATCATGGGCCTGCAGTATGTGATCGGGGACTTCCTGTTCCCGATGATCCCCTTCAACGTGGCCCGCATGGTCCACACCAACCTGCTCATCGTGTGGCTGCTGTTCGGCTTCATGGGTGCGGCCTACTACATGATCCCGGAAGAATCGGAAACCGAGCTGTTCAGCCCCAAGCTGGCGCTCGCCATGTTCTGGATCTTCCTGGTGGCAGGGGCCCTCACCATCGTCGGCTACCTGGCGGTTCCCTACGCCACCCTGGCCGAGCTGACCGGTAACGACCTGCTCGAAACCATGGGCCGCGAGTTCCTGGAACAGCCGCTGATCACCAAGGTGGGTATCGTCATCGTCGCCCTGGCCTTCCTCTTCAACATCAGCATGACCGTGCTGAAGGGGCGCAAGACCTCCATCTCCCTGGTGATGCTGCTGGGTCTGTGGGGTCTGGCCGTGTTCTTCCTGTTCTCCTTCTACAACCCCACCAACCTGGTCCTGGACAAGTTCTTCTGGTGGTGGACGGTGCACCTCTGGGTGGAAGGCGTGTGGGAACTGATCCTCGGCGCCATGCTGGCCTTCGTGCTGATCAAGGTGACGGGCGTGGACCGTGAAGTCATCGAAAAGTGGCTCTACGTCATCATCACCCTGACCCTGGTCACCGGCATCATCGGTACCGGTCACCACTACTTCTGGATCGGCACGCCCGAATACTGGCAGTGGTGGGGTTCCGTGTTCTCCGCCCTGGAGCCCATCCCCTTCTTCGCCATGACCGTGTTCGCCTTCAACATGGTGAACCGCCGTCGTCGCGAACACCCCAACAAGGCCGCCACCCTGTGGGCCCTGGGGACCGGTGTGATGGCTTTCCTGGGCGCCGGCGTGTGGGGCTTCCTGCACACCCTGGCTCCGGTGAACTACTACACCCACGGCACCCAGATCACGGCAGCCCACGGCCACATGGCCTTCTACGGTGCCTACGTGATGGTGAACCTGACCATGATCTCCTACGCCATGCCCATCCTGCGCGGCCGTGCTGCCAACAGCAACAAGTCCCAGGTCCTGGAAATGTGGAGCTTCTGGCTGATGACGATCTCCATCGTCTTCATCACCCTGTTCCTCACCGCCGCCGGCATCCTGCAAGTCTGGCTGCAGCGCGTCTCCGAGACTCCCCTGTCCTTCATGGCAACCCAGGACAAGATCTCCCTGTTCTACTGGATGCGTGAGTGGACCGGCGTGGTCTTCCTCATCGGCCTGATCCTGTACATCGCCAGCTTCTTCGTGAAGGGCGAGGACAAGGCAGCCGCCTGAGGTCCCGGCAACACCTCCGCCCCCGCCGCCCCAACCGCGGCGGGAGCGGAACCAGCAACACCTTTTTTGTCACCTCCCAACCTCCGTTGACAAACCGGCGCACTCGCAAGGGTCCGCCGGATTTTTTTTGCCCCGCCGAACGGCCGGGACCGCGGCCGGCGGGCCTGCCGGCGTGTATTAATTGCTTTTACGCAGTGCAGCAATTGGTTAAGCTGCGTCAAGAACAGACTGACAGCCAACAGACGCAATTCCCTCGAGCCGCACCAGGGGGGGGGTGGAATTGACCAATGTATAAAGAAAACAGTCTTGCCCAGAACCGTCCCGACCCCGGCCCGATGCTGGCGCCGGGGCCGTCTACAGCCTGCCTCGCAGCCCTGCTCGGCGCCCTGCTCTGCCTGCCGCTCCCGGCCGCCGCGGACGCTGCCGACAGCCTGGAGAACGAGCCCGCGCGCCTGCATCTGCGGGGTTTCGGCACCCTGGGCCTGACCCGCTCTTCCGCCGACGGCGCCGACTTCGTGCGGGACCTCTCCCAGCCCCGGGGCACCTCCGGCGGCAACTGGTCGTCCCGGGTGGACAGCGTGCTCGGCCTGCAGGCCAACTGGCAGGCCACCGACCAGCTCGAGGCGGTGGTCCAGGGGGTCACCCGCTACCGTTACGACCAGACCTACCAGCCCGAACTGACCTGGGCCTACCTCAAGTACGACCCCACCCCCTCCCTCAGCCTGCGGGCCGGCCGCCTCGGCACCAATTTCTTCATGCTCGCCGACTCCCGCCTGGTGGGCTATTCCTACCTGGCGGTGCGGCCCTCGGTGGATTACTTCACCTCCCTGCCCTTCTCCCACGTGGACGGGGTGGACGGCAGCTTCACCTTCCCCCTGGGGCCGGGCCTGGGCAAGGTGCAGGCCTTCAGCGGCCGCATGCACGGCAGCCTGGCCCTGGGCGACCAGCAATGGCAGATGGGCGGCTCCAGCATGTACGGCGGCCACCTGGACTACCTGCAGGGCCCGTGGACCCTGCGGGCCGGCTACGCCCACCTGCGCTTCGGCCAGAACCTGCCCATCGACCCGGTGGTGAACGGCCTGCGGGCCAGCGGCGTGCCCAGTGCTGCCGCCGCGGCCGACGCCCTCGGCACCCAGGACAAGGACAGCGAGTTCTACTCCCTCGGTGCCCTCTACGAATCCGGCCCCCTGCAGGCCCAGCTGATGCTCAACCGCATCCGCCAGCAGAGCGCCGCCTTCCAGGACTCCCGGGCCGGCACCCTGCTGGCCGGCTACCGCATCGGCCAGTTCACTCCCTACGCCGGCTATTCCTGGCAGAAATCCACGCCCAAGAGCCTGACCACGGGACTGCCCCCTGGCCTGCTGAATGCGGCCGTCAGCAGCATCCTGGCCGATTCCCGCAGCCACCAGCACACCGTGACCCTGGGCCTGCGCTGGGACTTCCGCACCAACATGGACCTGAAGCTGCAGTACGACGCCGTGCGCGGCAGCAGCGACTCCATCTTCCCCACCCGCCGCGACACGCCGGGCTGGAACGGCCGCACCGACGTCATCAGCATCGTCACCGACTTCATTTTCTGAGACGACGCCCGTGAAACCCCGCCTCCTGCCCCGCCTCCGCCTCATCCTGGCCCTGCTGCTCCCCGCAGCCGGGCAGGCCGCCGGCGACCTGGTGGTGGTGGTCAATCCCCGCAGCGGCGTGGAGAAACTGAGCCGGGAAGACGTCACCAACATTTTCCTCGGCCGCTACCGCCAGTTTCCCTCCGGCCTCACCGCCGTGCCCCTGGAACTGCCCCAGGAATCCCTGGAGCGGACCCAGTTCTACTGGCGCCTGGTGGGCAAGAGCCCGGCGGAGATCAATGCCTACTGGGCCCGGGTGATCTTCTCCGGGCGCACCTCGCCGCCCCTGCAGCAGCAGTCGCCGGACATGCTGCTCAACACCGTGGCCAGCAACCGGGGCGCCATCGGCTACCTGGACCGCAGCCGGGTTGATGGCCGGGTCAAGGTGGTGCTGGAACTGGAGAACCGGACCCCATGAGATGCCCGCCCAAACGCAACATCCTCAGCCGGGCCGTCTGGGCCATGGCCGGGGTCACCCTGCTGGTGGGCACACTGGTGATCGGCATCACCTGGGTCGTCACCAACCACCTGGCCCAGCAGGAAGCCAACAACCGCCTGGGGGAACTGCTCGACACCATCGAGGAGACGGTGCGCATCGCCTGTTTCATCGAAGACGCCCAGCTGGCGACGGAAGTGGCCCGGGGCCTGATCCGCAACAGCGAGGTGGCCGCCGTCAGCATCCGCAGCCTGAACCAGGAGCTGGGGCGGGAGGAGCGCAGCGGCCAGTTGTCCCAGAACAGCGCCGCCGCCCTGCGGCGGGACATCTACTCCCCCTTCGACCCCACCCGCCGGGTCGGTGAAATCGAGCTGCAACCCAACCGGGAAGCCCTGGAACAACGCACCTTCCGCGAGAGCCTGTTCGTCGGCCTGGTACTGGCCGCCCAGCTGGCCCTGCTGACCCTGGCGGTGATCTTCATCGTCCTGCGCCTCATCGTCGCCCCCATCAAGGCCATCTCCGACCGCCTGCACCTGCTCAAGCCGACCCTGGGCGAGCGGCTGCCGGCGCCCCCCGGCCACGGCGGCAACGAAATCGGCCGCCTGGTGGACGACATCAACGGTCTCACCGAGGACCTGGTGGCCGCCCTGGAGGAGGAGCACAGCCTGCGCCTGCGCCAGGCCATGGACGAGCGCAAGTACCGGGACATTTTCGAAAATGCGGAATCGGGAATTTTCGTGGCCGACGGCCAGGGCACCCTGCTCTCCCACAACCGTTCCCTGGCCCGCCTCAGCGGCCAGGAGGAGCGGCCGGGCGGCATGCCGCCCAACCTGCTGGCCCTGCCCTGGGGCCAGCCGGAGCAGACGGCGGCCCTGCTGCGCAGCTGCCTGGAAAGCAACAGCGCCCAGGAGGACGACCTGGAACTGGCCCTGCCGGACAATCCGCGCTGGCTGCACCTGAGCCTGACCCCCATCGGCGACGCCCTGGTCCAGGGCATCGCCAGCGACATCACCCAGCGCAAGCTGGTGGAGACCTTTGCCCAGCGCATGACCGTCACCGACCTGCTGACCAGCCTGGGCAACCGCATGGGCCTGGAGCAGCAGATCCGGGAAATGATCATCCTCCATCCCGAGCAGCCCTTCGCCCTGCTGCTCATCAACCTGGACGGCTTCAAGCGCATCAACGACGGCCAGGGCTTCGACGTGGGCAACGAACTGCTGCTGATGGCCGCCAACCGGCTGCGCAACTGCATCAAGGGCAGCGACTGGCTGGGCCGCACCAGCGGCGACGAATTCGCCCTGCTCCTGCCCAATGTGGAAGGCCAGGAGATTCCCGCCAAGGTGGCCCACCGCATCGTCGAGACCCTGGGCCTGGCCTACGAGCTGGGGGACACCCCGGCCTTCGTCGGCAGCAGCGTCGGCATCGCCCTCTACCCGGAGGACGGGCGGGAACTGCTGACCCTGCTGCGCAACGCCGAACTGGCCCTGGACCGGGTCAAGCGCAGCGGCGGCCGGGACTACCAGTTCTTCCACCCCTCCATGGCCGCCGCCGCCGAGAACCGGCGCCGCCTGGAGAACGAACTGCGCCTGGCGGCGGAGCGCCAGGAGCTGCGCCTGTTCTACCAGCCCATCGTGGACATCCAGCAGAACCGCCTGGCCGGGGCCGAAGCCCTGATCCGCTGGGTCCATCCCCAGCAGGGCATGGTGCCGCCGGACGACTTCATCCCGGTGGCGGAGGAAACCGGCCTGATCCAGGAAATCGGCCTGTGGGTGCTGGAAACGGCCTGCGACCAGCTGCAGCAGTGGCGCCGGGAAGGCCGGGAGGACCTGTACCTCTCCATCAATGTCTCCGGCAGCCAGATTCCCCACGGCCTGCCGCCCTCGGCGGTGATGGAGGCCCTCAGCCGGCGCAGCCTGCCCCCCGGCGCCCTGGTCCTGGAAATCACCGAGGGCGTGCTCATGTCCGACATGAAGCAGGCCCTGGAGTGGCTACAGGCCCTGCGCCAGGTGGGCATCCGCATCTACCTGGACGATTTCGGCACCGGCTATTCCTCCCTCTCCTACCTGAAGCGTTTCCCGGTGACCACGGTCAAGGTGGACAAGTCCTTCGTCCGCGACATGGGCCAGGACAGCAGCGACCGGGCCCTGGTGGAGGCCATCGTCGCCATGACCCGCAGCCTGGGCCTGGAGGTGGTGGCCGAAGGGGTCGAGAACGAGGCCCAGCTGGCCCTGCTGCGCGGCATGGGCACCCGCTACGGCCAGGGCTACCACTTCTCCCGCCCGGTGCCCGCCGGCGACTTTTCCGCCGTCGCCGAGCGTCTCGAAACCCTGCTGCAGGCCACCCCGGGCGCCCCCGGCTAGGGCCTGCCGCGGCCCGCGGCGGCCCCGGCCACCTTTTGCCGGCGTTCTTAGCAGGTATCAAAGTCGCCCCCGGCCCCCCTTCCTATACTGGGGCCCATGGATACCCAAGCCCTTGCCATGCCGTCCCCCGCCAGCGAGCGCCGCCTGCCCGGCGACCTGGCCATCTGGTTCTTCATCTGCGCCGAACTGCTGGCCTTCTGCGTCTTCTTCGCCGCCTACGCCTTCACCCGGGCCAAGCACGTGGAACTGTTCAACGCCGAACAGCTGGCCCTGGACCGCAACGCCGGCGCCCTCAACACCATCCTCCTGCTCACCGCCAGCTACTTCGTGGTGCGCGCCGTGCAGGCCGCCGAAGCGGGCCTCAGGGACAAGGTGGCGCCCTGGCTGGCCGCCGGCTTCCTCTGCGGCAGCGGCTTCGTCGCCGTCAAGCTGGTGGAGTACGCCGACAAGCTGGGGGCCGGCATCACCCTGTCCACCAGCCCCTTCTACATGTTCTACCTCTCCCTCACCTTCTTCCACTTCATGCACGTGCTGCTGGGGCTGGTGATCCTGGCCGTCCTCTGGTTCCAGGCCCGCCGCGGCAACTACGGCCCGGACAACGGCACCGCCATGAACAACCTGCACAGCGGCGCCTCCTACTGGCACATGGTGGACCTGGTGTGGATCATCCTCTTCCCCCTGGTCTATGTACTGCGCTGAGAACGGAACCATGGACAACCTGACCCACGTCGCCGCCCCCTACAGCACCCGCCGCAGCACCATCGTCTGGCTGCTGCTGATCGCCGCCACCCTGGCCACCTGGACCGTCGGCGAGGAAGGCATCAGCGGCCCCGCCGCCGTCGCCAGCCTGCTGCTCATCGCCGCCCTCAAGAGCCGGGCGGTGATCCTCGACTTCATGGGCCTGCGCCACGCCCCCCTGCTGTGGAAGGGCATCACCCTCGGCTGGGTGGTCCTGGTCTGCGGCCTCATTGCTATCGCCTACTGGAAAGGAATGCCCTGATGGACATGGCCGCCACCCTGCCCTTCTACGACGCAGCCGCCGATGAAGTGGAAATTTTCGAGCACGCCTGGAAGAACCGTCTGCCCCTCCTGATCAAGGGCCCCACAGGCTGCGGCAAGACCCGCTTCGTCGCCCACATGGCGGCCAAGCTGGGCCTGCCCCTGTTCACCGTGGCCTGCCACGACGACCTCACCGCCGCCGACCTGGTGGGCCGCCACCTCATCGGCGAAGGCAAGACCCTGTGGTGCGACGGCCCCCTCACCCGGGCCGTGCGCGAAGGCGGCATCTGCTACCTGGACGAGGTGGTGGAAGCGCGCAAGGACACCACCGTGGTGCTGCACCCCCTGGCCGACGACCGCCGCATCCTGCCCATCGACCGTACCGGCGAGGTGCTGGAGGCGCCGGATTCCTTCATGCTGGTGGTGTCCTACAACCCGGGCTACCAGAACCTGATGAAGGGCATGAAGCCTTCCACCCGGCAGCGCTTCGTCTCCCTGCGCTTCGACTTCCCCGGCAGCGCCCGGGAAATCGCCATCCTGCGCGGCGAAACCGGCTGCGACGAGGACCTGGCCAAGCGCCTGGTGGCCATTGCCCAGGCCCTGCGCACCCTCAAGGACCAGGACCTGGAGGAAGCCGCCAGCACCCGCCTGCTGGTCTACGCCGCCACCCTGGTGAAGGCCGGCATGGACCCGGTTACCGCCTGCCGCGCCGCCATGGTGGAAAGCCTCACCGACGACGTGGAAACCGCCGGCGCCCTGATGGAAATCGTCAACGCCACCTTCGGCCGCTGAGCTACCGCCATGGCCAGCCCCAGCGCCCCTGCAGACAACCCGGAAGGCACCGGCCTGGCCATCGCCGCCGAGGCCCTGTTCCTGGTCAATCTCCTGGCCCTGCCGGGCCTGGCCTTCGCCGCCCTGGCCTGGCTGTGGTGGCGCCACGGCGGCACGGCGCCCCTGCTGGCCCGCCAACACCTGCAGCAGACCTTCTGGGTCAGCGCCTGGGGCGGCCTGCTCATCGTCACCCTGTCCGCCGGCTTCATCGCCCTGGGCGGCCTCAACTGGGAATGGACCTGGGTCGCTGTCATCCTCTATTTCACCTGCGTCCATTCGGCCCTGGTGGTGGGCGGCATCGTCGGCCTGGCCAGCGCCATGGCCGGACAGCCCTGGCGCTTCCCCCTGATCGGCCCGCGCCTGCCCCGGGCCTGAGAAGGCCCTGCCCTTTCCATTTCCATGAACCAGCGCGTCATTCCCATCATTCCGGCGGCCCAGGCCGTGGCCGGCAACCAGCGCGTGCAGCGGCAACGGCTGGCGGCCCAGATGGGCTTCTTCGTCCTCTTCGCCCTGGCGCCGGTGTTCGACCTGTTCCGCTACGACCTGGCCCGCGGCCACGCCCTCTTCCTCACCTTCGAATGGCGCCTGGGCCTGGACCAGTTCCTGGCCGGCCGCATCGGCGCCGGGGAAGCGGCCTTCAACGTCCTCACCCGGCTGTTCCTGCCCATTCTCGCCGGCGCCGCCGTCTTCCTCTGGGCCGCCTGGAAATGGGGCCGCCTCTACTGCGGCTGGCTGTGCCCCCACTTCTCCGTGGTGGAGACCATCAACCGGGTAATGATCCGGGCCTCGGGCAAGCACAGCCTGTGGGACAAGAAGCCCATCTCCCCCTGGCGCCCCGACGGCACCCCGGCGCCCCGGGGCCCGATCTGGTGGCTGGCGGTGCTGCCCCTAGCGGTGGCCTTCGCCTTCGTCTGGGCGGTGGTCTTCCTCACCTACCTGCTGCCGCCCATGGAGGTTTACGCCAACCTCTTCAACGGGGAACTGACGCGCAACCAGCTCATTTTCATCGCGGCCGCCACTACGGTCATTTCCCTGGAATTCCTTTTCGCCCGCCACCTCTTCTGCCGCTATGCCTGCGCCGTCGGCCTGTTCCAGAGCCTGGCCTGGATGGGCAACAAGGACGCCCTGGTGGTGGGCTTCAACCGGCAGCGCACGGCCGAATGCGCCGACTGCCTGCCGGACCGGCAATCGGCCTGCGACGCCGTCTGCCCCATGCGCCTCAAGCCCCGCACCCTGAAACGCATGATGTTCGCCTGCACCCAGTGCGGCCAGTGCCTGGACGCCTGCGCCCAGAGCCAGGGCCGCCAGGGCCAGCCGCCCCTGCTGCAGTGGGTGGAGGCGGAGGCGGCGCGGCAGAACGAGGCCGGATTTTCCGCGGTGGACCGGCCATGACCCGGCACCGCCCCAAGAACCGCATGGATAAAGGGCCCCAGGCCGGCGCTCAGGCCCTCGCGGCGCCCCTGGCGGCCCATTAAGGAACGGCCATGGAAGAATTCGTCGGCAAACTCTGGCACCGCTGGATCACCCAGGCCGCGGGCGGCCACTACCCCAAGGCGGCGGTCAAGCTGAAGGAAGTGGAACGCACCGCCGGCATCCTCTTCCGCGCCTTCGGCGGCGACCCCGGCCTGCGCGTCGCCGCCGCCGTCGAAGTGCGCCACGGCGCCCGCCGCCGCTGGCTGTCCCGGGTTGCCGGCAGCGACGAAAAGGCCACTCCCGCCACCCTGGACCTGGCCACCCTGCGCCTGCCGCCGGAAATCGCCGCCTTCCCCGACGCCGCCCTCAACCGGGACCTCTACCTGTGGCTGGCCGCCCTGGCCGCCGCCGGCCAGCAGCCCGGGGCTGCCGCCGAGGCCGATCCCTGCCGCCGCAACCAGGCCGCCACCCAACGCGCCCTGGCCTGCTGGCCCGGCCTGGCGCCCCGCTACCGGCGCCTGGTGCAGGCCCACCTGGCCCAGCGCCTCAACCCCGACAGCCTGCCCGCCGCCGAGCGGCCGCGGGAAGAGGCCATCCGCCGCGCCCTGCTGGAGCCGGGCAGCGTCGATGCCCTGCCCCGCTCCCCGGAGCCCTCCCGCCCGGTGATGCTGTGGCTGGGCGACTTCGGCACCGAGCCGCACGGCGCCACCCAGCCCAGCCGCGAGGCGCCCACCGAGGACCAGGCCGGCAGCCAGCAGCTGAAGGAAGAGGAGGAGCGGCGCGCCCACCAGACCGAGCGGGTGGAAATGCCGACGGAGAAGAACGGCATGCTGATGATGTTCCGGGCCGAGAGCATTTTCAGCTGGGGCGAATACGTGAAGGTGAACCGCCCCACCGACGACGACCCCAACGAGGACGCGGTGGCCGCCGCCAACGACCTGGACCAGCTGGCCCTGGCCGACGACAGCGAGAAGGTGGCCTCCAAGGTGCGCTTCGACCTGGACCTGCCCTCCGCCGCCGAGGACGACGTGATCCTGGGCGACGGCATTCCCCTGCCCGAATGGGACTACCGCAAGGGCCAGCTGCTGGAGGAGCATGTGCGCCTGCTGGAAGTGACGCCCCAGGCCGCCAGCGACAGCGCCCTACCGCACCGCCTCGCCCGCACCGCCCGCCGCCTGCACCAACAGTTCGCCGCCCTGCTGCCGGCCCGGCGCTGGCTCAAGGGCCAGCCCGACGGCCAGGAACTGGACGTGGATGCGGCAGTGCGCGCCCACGCCGACCGGGCCACCGGCGGCCACCCCACGGACAACCTCTACCTCTCCCTGGAAAAGCGGGAGCGGGACCTGGCCTGCCTAGTGCTGGCCGACCTCTCCCTGTCCACCGACACCTGGGTCAGCGACGAGGCCCGGGTCATCGACGTGGTCAAGGACGCCCTGCTGCTGTTCGGCACCGCCATGGGCGCCACCGGCGACGCCTTCGCCCTGTGCGGCTTCTCCTCCCTGAAGCGCAGCCAGGTGCGCTTCTCCCGCCTCAAGGATTTCGGCCAGAAGTTCGACGCCGCCGCCCGGGGCCGCATCCTGGCCCTCAAGCCCGGCTACTACACCCGCCTCGGCGCCGCCATCCGCCACGCCGCCAGCCAGCTGGCGCGGCAGCCGGCCAGCCGCCGGGTGCTGCTGATCCTCTCCGACGGCAAGCCCAACGACCTGGACATCTACGACGGCCGCTACGGCATCGAGGACACCCGCATGGCCATCATCGAGGCGCGCAAGCTGGGCCTGCAGCCCTTCTGCGTCACCATCGACCGGGAAGGGGCCTCCTACCTGCCCCACCTGTTCGGCCCCGCCGGCTACGCGGTGATCCGCAAGCCGGAGGAACTGCCCCGCCGCCTGCCCCTGCTTTACGCCCAACTGACGCGCTGACCCACCGCCTCCCAGGAAACGAAGGTAAGCCCATGAACAACAGCACCTGCCTCCTGCCCCCGGATTCGGGCACCCCGCCCGATCCCCGCATCATCGCCCTGCTGCGGGAAACCAGCCTCTTCGCCGAACTGGAGGAGCCCGACCTGGAGCGCCTGGCCCGGGGCGTGCGCGAGGTCGAGGCCGGCCGCGGCGACATCCTTTTCCACAAGGGCGATCCCTGCCGCGGCTTCCACCTGCTGCTGGCGGGACAGGTGAAGCTGGCCTTCAATTCCAACCAGGGCAACGAAAAGGTGGTGGAACTGATCCACCCGGGCCAGACCTTCGGCGAGGCGGTGATGTTCATGGAAAAGCCCTACGCCCTCTTCGCCCAGGCCCTGACCCGCTCCCGCCTGCTGCACATTTCCAAGCTGGTGCTGTTCCACGAGATGGACCAGGACCCCCTGCTATGCCGCAAGATGATCAGCAGCCTCTCCCGCCGCCTGCACCACCGGGTGGTGGATGTGGAAGCCTATTCCCTGCAGTCCGGCTGGGAGCGCATCGTCGGCTTCCTGCTGCGCGGCGCCGAGGCGCCGGAGGCCGGCAGCGGCAACTGTCCGCGCCAGGCCGTGGTGCGCCTGCCCAGCAGCAAGGGCAACATTGCCTCCCGCCTCAACCTGACCCAGGAACACTTTTCCCGCATCCTGCACGACCTGGCCGGCCGCGGCCTGGTGGTGGTGGACGGCCGCACCATCCACATCCCTGACGTGGAGGCCCTGCGTCTGGCTTCGCCCTAGGCCGCGCCCGATTCAGTCCCGGGTCAGGGTCAGGAGGATGTCCGCATACCAGGCGCAGTTGAGGCCCAGGGCCTCGTCCACCTCCGCATCCCGTCCGCCCGCATCGAGGCGGGCCGAATGCACGCCCAGCAGCAGCCAGGGCAGTTCGCCCCGCCCCCCGTCGCCGTCGGGCAGGCGCATCACCACCGGCGCGCCGCTGGTGCCGCGGTGGGTGCGGGCGTCGGTGAGGAAATAGCCCTGGCCCTGGAAGCGCAGGCCGAAGGACGAGGCCACCACCGCCTGGCGCGCCACCGGCATGTGGTGCAGCTGGTCGTGGAAGCCCAGGGGGAAACCGACGATGAGCAGGGAACTGCCCACCTCCACCCGGTCCCGGCGGCCGGCCAGGTGGGCCGGCGTGAAGGCGGCATGGAGCGTGGTCGGCGGCAGGGCCGCCCGCTCGATCTCGATCGCCGCCACGTCGATCTCCCCGGCCCCGTCCTCGCCCTGGCGCCACAGGCTGCGGCCGTCCCGGTAGAGGGGAATGGAAAAGCCGGTGGCGGCGGCCAGGTTGGCCGGATCGGTATGCAGCTCGATCTCGATGCGCTCCGGATGGTGGCCGCTGGCGGCATCGCACAGCACATGGCGGCTGGTGACGAGAAACAGGCGGCTCTCGTCCGGGGCGAAGAAAAAGCCGCTGGCATTAGTCAGGGCCCGCCCGGCGCCGAAAGTGCATACCCGTACTGCCGTCAACAAAATGGATTCGATCATGATCCTGGCACCTTTCGTCCCCAGGCCAAAAAAGGCTCCCGCCGAAGGGGGCGGGTACCGCCTGGAAAGCCATTGTGGGGCAAAGCGGAGAGCCTGCCCCGGACATTTGCCGACAGGGCCCCGGCAAAAGGAAAATATCGGCCCCCCAAGCTTTCCAATCCTCGTGCCACAAGGTAGATTACGGCCCCGGGAGGTATAGCTTCTTCCAGACGAGGAGCGAGACAAAAATGAAGGATAAATCCATCGTTCCCACCAACCGGGAACGGGTCATGCGCGACAACGATTTCATCGTCAGCAAGACCGACCTGAGCGGCCGCATCACCTACGGCAACGAGATTTTCATCGAGTTTTCCGGCTACAGCGAAGCCGAACTGCTGGGCACCCAGCACAACATCATCCGCCACCCGGACATGCCCCGGGCCGCCTTCAACCTGGTGTGGGACACCCTCAAGTCGGGCCGGGAAATCTTCGCCTACGTGAAGAACATGTCCAAGGACGGCAGCTTCTACTGGGTCTTCGCCCACATCACCCCGGACTTCGGCCCCAAGGGCGACATCGTCGGCTACTACTCGGTGCGCCGCTGCCCCAGGCGCAGCGCCATCGACAAGATCGTGCCGGTGTACCAGCAGATGCTGGCGGCCGAAAAGGCCGCCGGCAGCAAAGACGCCATCGCCGCCGGCACCAAGGTGCTGACCGACCTCCTGCAATCTTCCGGAATGAGCTATGAACAGCTGGTTCTCTCACTTTGACAAGCGGCGCTGGCCGCTCCTGATCCTGGTGCTGGCCGGTACCGGCCTGGCCTTCCTCGACCCGCTCTACGCCCTGCCGGCCCTGCTGCTGGCGGCCCTGCTGCTGGTCCTGCCTGCCACTTCCCGCCAGGAGCGCCTGAAAGAGCTGAACGCCCTGATGGACAAGGTGCAGAGCGGCCTGCTGGTGGAACGCATGCCCCGCAGCATCGACGATCCCCAGCTCGACGCCATCCGCATCAGCATCAACTCGGCCCTGGACCAGACCGAAACCGCCTTCCGCGAGATGCTCGGCGCCATGGAAGCCTCGACCCATGGCCGGCCCTGGCGCCGCCTGCACACCGCGGGCCTGCACGGCACCTTCCGCGACGTGCTGGAGCAGATGCAGGGCATGCTCGACCGCCTCGACGAGGCCCGGGAATCCGTGGCCCGGGAGGCCCTGCTGTCGAAGATCTTCCTGCGTTCGGAACGGGGCCTGTCCACCGCCATCGGCCGGGTCAGCGAGGCCCTGGAAACCGTGGCCCAGGAATCGGCCCAGGCCGAATCCCTGGCCCGGGCCTTCGCCGAATCCGCCGGCGCCATGTCCGGCGCCGCCGAATCCATGTCCGCCGCCCTCGGTCAGGCCCAGACCTCGGCCCAGCACAGCGCCGAAGCCCTGCACGAGCTGGACGGCAAGACCAACGCCATCCGCCAGCTGACCGGCCACATCGACGCCATCGCCAAGCAGACCAACCTGCTGGCCCTCAACGCCGCCATCGAGGCGGCCCGGGCCGGCGAGACGGGCCGCGGCTTTGCCGTGGTGGCCGACGAGGTGCGCAAGCTGGCCGACCAGTCCCAGAAGGCGGCGGTGGAAATCACCCAGGCCATCGGCGACGTTTCCGGCGCCATGGAAGACGTATCCCGGCGCATGGAAGAACTGGGGGGCGCCGTCTCCGACGCCCGCGGCACCGCCGATACCTTCAGCCAGGAACTGGCCGGTTCCGCCAGTTCCGCCTCCGTGGTGGAAGAACTGGCGGGCACCATCGGCCAGGGTGCCGGCAGGATGGAAACCTCCATGCGCATGGTGTCCCTGGCCCAGAAGGCCCGGGCCGACGTCAATGCCATCATCAACGGCGAGCAGGTGGAAATCGCCAGCCGCTCCGCCACCGAACGGGCGGCCCTGGAACTGGCCGCCACCCGCAAGTGGACCGAGGGCAGCGCCGAGCGGGATGCCCTGGTGGAAATGTACGACGAGCTGTTCGCCTACATCGAAAGCCAGAACGCCGCCCTCTAGGCGGTGTCTGCTCCGGCCATGGCAGCCAAGACCCTCCTGGTGGTGGACGACGTGGAGTCCATGCGCGGCATCCTCACCGCCATCGCCCAGGAGGTGGGCTTTGCCGTCAAGCAGGCCTCCCACGGCCAGGCCGGCCTGGAGATGGTGCAGGCCGGCGGCATCGATGCCATCGTCAGCGACTGGAACATGCCGGTCATGGATGGCGGCCAGTTCGTCCGCGCCCTGCGGGCGGCGGGCCACCTGATGCCGGTGATCATGGTCACCGTGGAAGCGGACCAGAACCGGGTGCGGGAACTGATCCAGACCGGCATCCAGGGCTACATCGTCAAGCCCTTCAAGGCGGAAACGGTGCACCGGGCCCTGGAAAAGCTGTTGCAGCGGCTCTGACGGAACACCGCCCGGGTTGCCGGGCCCCTGCCTCCCCTGGTCACATCCAGGGCGCTGCTGCCCGGCCGGGCAGCCCTCCTTCCCATCATCCCTTGCTCTCAGGCCATCCCCACCGCCATCGCGGCAGCAGGAAAGCCCGCCGGGACCCCGAGCGACGGGGCCCGGGCTGCCGAGCCCAGCCTAGTGGCTGGTGCCTTCGGAACGGGTGATCTTGTTCCACACGTTGTACTTGCCCACAGGCTTCTTCATGGGCAGGCGCTTCACCTCTTCCAGGGTCCTGGCGTCGTAGATGATCAGGGCGCCGTCCATTTCCCACAGGCTGGCCAGGGCGTAACGGCCATCCTTGGTGAACTCGATGTGGGCCAGGGTCTTGCCGGGGACGGGCTTGAGTTCCTTGACGATCTCCAGCTTGTCCTTGTCGATCACCTGCAGGGTGTCCTTGGCCGGGCTCATCATGGAATCGACGAAGGCGTAGCGGCTGTTCTCGTGGCTGCGCAGGAAGAAGCCGGCTCCCCGGGTGACGATGTCCTTCACCGGTTTCCAGTCCTTCATGTCGATCACCGTCACCTTGCCTTCCTTGAGGTTGGTGGAGGCCATCACGGTGCGGCCCTGCCAGTTCCAGGTGATGCCGGAGCCCAGGTGGGGCATGCCGGAGAGCTGCAGTTCGGAGACCTTGCGCCGGGCATCCAGGTTCACCACCTGGCCCTTGCCTTCCCGGCTGGTGCCCATCACCTCGGAATAGCTCTGGTCGAAGAAGAAATCGTCCAGGGGATCGGTGAGGCGGGTGCGGCGGGGGTTGAGGAAGCCGGGCACCGAGACCCCTTCCTTGTACTGGTAGTCGTGCACCAGGCCGTCGTAGATGGGATGGGCTTCCGGGTCGTAGCTGATTTCCCAGACCTCGGGCATGTCCTTCATGGCGGCGACGAAGCTCTTGCGCGGGGCGGCGTCGTACACCGCGGAAACCCGGGAGCTTTCCTTGCCGTCGGCGCTCTTCGCCTCCATCACCTTGATCAGGTTGAGGTCGGCGTCGAACAACACCAAATCCTGGGGCAGGTAGTTGGCGGCCATGACGTACTTGCCGTCGCCGGAGACGGCGGCGTTGCGGGTGTTGATGCCGGCCCGCACCTCGGCCACCACCTTCAGGTTCCACAGGTCGAACTTGGTCAGCCAGCCGTCCCGGGAGGCGAAATACACGAAGCGCCCGTCGGGGGAGAACTTGGGCCCGCCGTGGAGGGCGTAGCGGGACTGGAAGCGGTGGATGGGCTCCAGCTTGTCGCCGTCGAGGATGGAGACGTGATGGTCGCCCCCTTCCACCACCACGAAGAGGTTCATGGGGTCGGCCTTGAACACCGGCTTGGGCGAGAGGGTCTTCTCGTCCACATGCTGGACGCGGGAGGCCCGGATGTCCTTCTCCGTCCAGGTGGGCTTGGGGTTCACCGGGGCGTAGGCGTAGTCGGCCAGGGCGGCGATGTCGGCCTCGCTCAGCTGGTCCTTGAAGGCCGGCATCTGGGTGGCGGCCCGGCCTTCCCTGATGGTCTTGAGGGCTTCGGCCTTTCTCAGCCGTTCCAGGTTTTCCGGCAGCAGGGCCGGGCCCATGCCTCCCAGGCGGTCGGCACCGTGGCAGGCGGCGCAGTGCTGCTGGAACAGGGCCGGGGCGTTGGCATCGGCGGCGTGGGCCGGCCGGCTGGCCAGCCACAACGCCCCCAGACCGAGAGGTACGGAAAGCAGCCAGAAGGCCAGGGAGGACGGCCGCCTGGCGGCCTGGACGCGGGTTTTCATAGGGATACCTCGGTTACCTTTTTGACGCCGATTTCTTCGTCGCTGAGATAGCAGGCCGGGTCTTCGGCCCAGGGATTGCCGGTCAGCTGCTGGGCCCGCACCCGGGTGTTGCCGTTGCAGATGTTGAGGTAGGCGCAGGCGCCGCAGCGCCCCTCCACGGGCCGCGGGTGCTGCTTGAGGCCGGCCATGAGGGGGTCGGAGAGGTCGTTCCACAAGGTGGAGAAGGGCCGCTCCTTGACGTTGCCCAGGGTGTGGTGCCACCACATGGTGTCCGGATGCACATTGCCCAGGTTGTCGATGTTGGCCACATTGACGCCGCTGGCGTTGCCGCCCCACTGCTCCAGCTTGGCGCGGATGTGGGAGACCTTGTCCGGAAAGCGGCGGGCCACCCAGCGCAGCAGGTACACGCCATCGGCATCGTTGTTGCCGGTGACGAATTCCTTGTGCGGGCCACCCTGCCGGCTCATTTGGCTGTATTCCCAGCAGGTGTCCAGGAGCAGGTCCATGGCCTGGCGGGTGGCCAGGTGATGGGTGTCGGTGGCCCGGTTCTTGTTGCCCCGGCCGGCGTAGTTGAGGTGGGAGAAGTAGAACTTGTCGATGCCCTCGGCCTCGATCAGCTTGAGCAGGCCGGGCAGGTCGTGGGCGTTGTCCTGGGTCATGGTGTAGCGCACGCCCACCTTGATACCCCGCTCCTTGCACAGGCGGATGCCGGCCAGGGAGGCGTCGAAGGCCCCTTCCAGGCGGCGGAACCTGTCGTGGGTCTCCTTGATGCCGTCCAGGCTGACGCCCACGTAGTCGAAGCCAATCGCGGCGATGGCGTCGATATTGGCTTCGCTGATAAGGGTGCCGTTGGAGGAAAGGCCGACGTAGAAGCCCATGCCCTTGGCGCGGCGGGCGATGTCGAAGATGTCAGGCCGCAGCAGGGGCTCGCCGCCGGAGAGGATCAGCACCGGCACGCGGAAGGCCTTGAGGTCGTCCATCACGGTGAACACCTGCTCGGTGTTCAGTTCGCCGGGAAAATCCTTGTCGGCGGAGATGGAGTAGCAGTGCTTGCAGGTGAGGTTGCAGCGGCGCACCAGGTTCCAGATCACCACCGGCCCGGGCGGATTGCGGCGGGGGCCGATGGTGCTGGGGGTCACCAGCTCGTCCATGAATTGGGAGATGCGGAACATTTTTTCTTCCCTGGAGATCGTGGCTGCCATTGAACGCGGGAAGAAATGGGGCGTCGTTGATACGCATCAAGACAGCTGCGGGATGGGCGCCAGGGCGGCCTTCGGCGGATGCGGGGAGGCCGGCGGGAAGCCCTCGGGCAGCAATTCCTGCTAGGATGCCCCTCCCCTTTGCCATCACCGTTACCGAGGAAAACCGAGCGGATGCTGCCGATTATCTACCGCGACGAGCACCTGATCGCCATCCACAAGCCCCCCGGCCTGCTGGTGCACCGCTCCCTGGTGGACCGGCACGAGACCCGCTTCGCCGTGCAGCTGCTGCGGGACCAGATCGGCCAGTGGGTCTACCCGGCCCATCGCCTGGACCGGGGGACTTCCGGCGTGCTGCTGTTCGCCCTCAGCAGCGACATGGCGCGGGAACTGGGGCGCCAGTTCGAGGCCCAGACGGTGCACAAGACCTACGTGGCGGTGGTGCGCGGCCATCCGGAGGAAGCCGGCGTCATCGACCATGCCCTCAGCCGCCAGTTCGACGACGGGGAATGGCAGGGGGAGCGCATGAACCGGGAGCCCCAGGCCGCCCTCACCCGCTACCGGCGCCTGGCCACGGTGGAACTGCCGCTGGCGGTGGACCGCTATCCCAGCAGCCGCTACGCCCTGCTTGAACTGGAGCCGGCCACCGGCCGGCAGCACCAGCTGCGGCGCCATCTCAAGCACATCGCCCATCCCATCATCGGCGACGCCACCTACGGCAAGGGCAAGCACAACCGCTTCTTCGCCCAGCACTTCGCCTGCCCGCGCCTGCTGCTGGCCTGCCTGCGTCTGGAAGTGAGACACCCGGCCAGCGGCGCCCCCCTGCGGCTGGAAGCGCCCCTGGAGGGCGATTTCGCCCGGCTGGTGGCCGAGCTGGGCTGGGCCCAGGCCCTGCCGGCGGGGCTCGCCGGCCAGACCTGAGACACGGCAACGGGGCCTAGCGCCCCTTGCGGCCGCCGTTGTTGGCGCCGCCCCTGCTGGCGGACTTGCTGCCGCCCTTCGCCCCGCCCTTGCCGCTCCGCTTGGGAGCGCCCGTCTTGGCAGCGGCCGGACTCTTGCCGCGATGACCGCCCTGACCCGGACCGCCCGCTTTGCCGCCAGGGGCGGACTTGCCAGGCTTGCCACCGCCGGAACCCGCACGGGGCTTGCCTTGCGGAGCAGCAGCCCCCAGGGCGGGCTTGCCCGTGGTGTTCTTGCGCCAGGTCACCACCTCGTCATCGCCGGCCGGACCTTCCTTCTTTTCCTGGGCCAGGATGAAGTCGATGCGGCCAGACTCCAGGTCGGCCCGCACCAGTTTCACCCGCAGGCGGTCGCCGAGGCGGAAGCGCTTGCCGCTGCGTTCGCCCAGCATCTGGTGCTTGGCCGGCTCGAAGTGGAAGTAATCCTCGCCCAGTTCGGAAACGTGCACCATGCCTTCGACGAAGACCTCGTCCAGGGCGACGAAGATGCCGAAGGCGGCGACGCCGGCGATGGTGCCCTCGAATTCCTCACCGATGCGCTCCTTCATGTAGAAGCACTTCAGCCAGTTGTCCACGTCCCGGGTGGCCTCGTCGGCCCGGCGCTCGGTGCCGGAGCAATGCAGGCCGATGTCTTCCCACTTGCCCGGGTTGTAGGTCTCGCCGGCCAGCACGGCCTTGATGGCGCGATGCACCAGCAGGTCGGGATAGCGGCGGATGGGCGAGGTGAAGTGGGTGTAGGCCTCGTAGGCCAGGCCGAAGTGGCCCAGGTTTTCCGGGGCGTACTGGGCCTGACGCAGGGAGCGCAGCATCACCGTCTGCAGCAGCTGGGTGTCGGGACGGCCCTGGATCTTCTCCAGCAGCTCGGCGTAATCCTTGGCCTTGGGCTCGTCGCCGCCGGCCAGGGAGAAGCCGAATTCGCCGAGGAAGGCCCGCAGGTTCTCCAGCTTTTCCGGCGTCGGTCCCTGGTGCACCCGGTACAGGCAGGCCTGCTTGTGCTCATGCAGGAAGCCGGAGGCGCAGACGTTGGCCGCCAGCATGCATTCCTCGATCAGGCGGTGGGCGTCGTTGCGCACCACGGGCACGATGTTCTCGATCTTGCCCTGGGCGTTGAACAGCATCTGGGTTTCCACCGTCTCGAAGTCGATGGCACCCCGCTTCTTGCGCGCCTTGAGCAGCACCTGGAAGAGCTTGTAGAGGTTCTGCAGGTGGGGCTGCAGGGCCTGATGCACCTCGTTCTCCGGCTGGCTTTCGCCGGACAGCCAGCCCCACACCTGGTTGTAGGTGAGGCGGGCATGGGAGCGGAACACGGCCGGGTAGAAGCGGTACTTGCCAATGCTGCCGGTGGCGCTGATGTTCATGTCGCACACCATGGCCAGCCGTTCCACGTCCGGATTGAGGGAGCAGATGCCGTTGGAAAGCTTCTCCGGCAGCATGGGAATGACCCGCCGCGGGAAATACACCGAGTTGCCCCGGTCGTAGGCCTCCTGGTCCAGGGCCATGCCCGGGCGCACGTAATGGGAGACGTCGGCGATGGCTACCACCAGGCGCCAGCCCCGGCCCACCTTCTCGCAGAAGACCGCATCGTCGAAGTCCCGGGCGGTCTCGCCGTCGATGGTCACCAGGGGCAGCTCACGCAGGTCTTCGCGGCCCTTGAAGTCGCTCTTCTTGACCTTGTCCGGCACCGCCTTGTTTTCGGCCTGGGCTTCCTTGGAAAACTCGAAGGGCAGGTCGTGCTTGCGCAGGGCGATTTCGATTTCCATGCCCGGGTCGGCATAGTTGCCGAGAATCTCGACAATGCGGCCGATGGGCTGGGAATAGCGGGAGGGCTGCTCCAGGATTTCCACCATCACCACATTGCCGGGCCGGGCCTTGAGCTTGGCCCGCTTGTCGGTCATGGCGGTGGGGGGAATCAGGATGTCCTGGCTGATGCGCTTGTTCTCGGCCACCACGAACTGGATGCCGTGCTCTTCCATGAGCCGGCCCACCAGGCGGGTGTTGGCCCGTTCCAGCACCTCGACGATGGTGGCCTCGCGGCGGCCGCGGCGGTCCAGGCCGATGCAGCGCACCAGCACCCGGTCGCCGTGCAGCACCTTGTCCATCTGCTTGGGCTCGAGGAACAGGTCGTCGCTGCCGTCGTCCGGCTTGACGAAGCCGAAGCCGTCCGGATGGCCTTCCACCTTGCCCGGAATCAGGTCCGCCTTCTCCGGCAGGATGTAGGAGTTCTTGCGGTTGCGCAGCAGCTGGCCGTCCCGCTCCATGGCGTTGAGACGGCGCTGGAAGAGGTCCTCCTCATCCCGGCTGATGTCCAGCAGGGCCACCAGCTGGTCGAAGGAAACGGGGCGTCCCTGGTCCTGCAGCAGCTGCATGGTGTATTCCCGGGACGGCAGGGGAATCTCGTACTTTTGGCACTCCCTTTCAAAGAAGGGATCGTTTTTTCTGGTTTTGGATAGTTTTCTAGTTGACATGGTCTTTATTTACCTTATAATCGCGCCTTCTTCGACACCTGCCCAGGTGGCGGAATTGGTAGACGCACCAGGTTCAGGTCCTGGCGGTGGCAACACTGTGGAGGTTCGAGTCCTCTCCTGGGCACCAGGTTTCAGACATCAAGCCGGCTTTTGCCGGCTTTTTGTTTTTCTGCTTCCCGTTTGCACGGGTTTCCCCAGCCGCCACAATTCCCGCCAGCCGGGACGCACCCTGTCCTGCCATCCGCAAGGACGACATGGGGGCGACAGCCATGGCAAAAATCGGGTTCTGCAGCGACGGTAAAAAATTAATCATTTTTCCTCTTGCGGTAGTACCGCAGGCTTCATTATAATGCGGGCTCTTTTCGACACCTGCCCAGGTGGCGGAATTGGTAGACGCACCAGGTTCAGGTCCTGGCGGTGGCAACACTGTGGAGGTTCGAGTCCTCTCCTGGGCACCAAGGTTCAGGCAAAGCCGAAAATTCTTCAAGGATTTTCGGCTTTTTGCTTTTCCGGCCCCGCTTCCGCAACGGCTGCCGGTCCGGCACTCCCCCCTCCCCGCACCACCGTCCCCATTCGCGACGGCGGCAGAGTGCGCACCTCCCGCAGTCGCAGGGCACGAATGCCCCCGGCGATACTGGCTGCCGGCAAGCTTAAGGGGAGTTGACGACAATCAGGACGACACTCAGGTTAAAGAAAAAAGCCGGCGCTCTGACGCCGGCTTTTTCGCTCAGGCGGCGAAGGGATGCCGCTTGAGGATGGTTTCGTCCCGCTCCGGACCGGTGGAGACGATATCGATGGGAATCTCGCACAGGGTCTGAATGCGGTCCAGGTAGGCCTGGGCCGTGGCCGGCAGATCTTCCCAGCGCTTGGCGCCGAAGGTGGTTTCCTTCCAGCCGGGCATGGTTTCGTAGATGGGCTCGCAGCGGGCCACTTCGTCGGCACCGATGGGCAGCAGGTCCAGCACCTTGCCGTCCAGCTTGTAGCCGGTGCAGATGTGCAGTTCTTCCAGGCCGTCGAGCACGTCCAGCTTGGTGATGCACAGGCCGGTGACGCCGTTGATGCGGGCGGAGCGGCGCAGGGCGGCGGCATCGAACCAGCCGCAGCGGCGCTTGCGACCGGTGACGGTGCCGAATTCCTTGCCCTTGGTGGACATCTGGTGGCCGGGACAGCCGGCGGTGTCGATATCCAGCTCGGAGGGGAACGGACCGCCGCCGACGCGGGTGCAATAGGCCTTGGTGATGCCCAGCACGTAATGCAGCATGCCGGGGCCGACGCCGGCGCCCGCTGCAGCCTGGCCGGCAACGCAGTTGCTGGAGGTGACGAAGGGATAGGTGCCGTGGTCGATGTCCAGCAGGGTACCCTGGGCGCCTTCGAACAGCAGGTTCTGGCCGGCCTTGTTGGATTCGTAGATGGCGGCGGAGACGTCGGCCACCAGGGGCTTGATCTGTTCCGCATTGGCCAGGGCCTGTTCCAGCACGGCTTCGTAGGAAACGGGCTCGGCACCCAGCATCTTGGTCAGGATGAAGTTGTGGTACTCCATCACTTCCTTCAGCTTGGCGGCGAAGCGCTCCGGGTTGAACAGGTCGTACACCCGCAGGCCGCGGCGGGCCACCTTGTCTTCATAGGCCGGACCGATGCCCTTGCCGGTGGTGCCGATCTTCTGGTCGGCGCACTTGGCGGCTTCCCGCGCCTTGTCGATGGCGGAGTGGTAGGGCAGGATCAGGGGACAGCCGGGGCTGACCTTGAGGCGGGAACGCACGTCCAGGCCGCCCTCTTCCAGGATCTTGATTTCGGCCAGCAGATGCTGGATGTCCAGCACCACGCCGTTGCCGATGTAGCACTGCACGCCGTCACGCACGATGCCGGAGGGCACCAGGTTCAGCTTGTATTCGCGCTCGCCCACCACCAGGGTGTGGCCGGCATTGTGCCCGCCCTGGAAACGCACCACGCCCTGGGCGTTGTCCGTCAGCCAATCGACGATCTTTCCCTTCCCCTCGTCGCCCCACTGGGTGCCGACGACCACGACGTTCTTAGCCATACTGCTTAGTCCTTATTGATTGCTGCAATAATCCATTTGCCGTCCTGCTGCACCAGCCGGCGGTCGCAGGGCAGACCTTCGCTGCCGGCCTGGCCGGGCAGGAGTTCCACCACGGCCTCGCCTTCGGCCCGCAGACGGGCGATGGCGGCGGCCAGCTGGGCATCCTCGCCGCCGTAGGGCGCCAGGATGGCTTTTGAAACCTGGGTGGCGGGGGCCAGGCGGGCCACCTCGCGCAAATCCATGGAGAACCCCGTGGCGGGACGGGCCCGACCGAAGGCTTCGCCGGCGCCGTCGTAGCGGCCGCCCAGGGCCAGGGCGGTGGCGTAGCCGGGGCTGTAGGCGGCGAAGACGACGCCGTTGTGGTAATGATAGCCGCGCAGGTCCGACAGATCGAAACCGATGGGCAGGTCGCCGGCCTTGGCGGCCAGGGCCGAGAGCAGGTCCAGGCCGGCATGCACCGCCGGCAGGTCGGGCAGCTGCTGCCGGGCCTTGGCCAGCACGGAAGCATCGCCATAGAGGTCGGGCAGGCGCAGCAGGGCGGAACGGTAGGGCTCGGGCAGGCCGGCACAGGCGGCCTGCAGGCCGGGGATGTCCTTGACCTGCAGCAGGGCGAACACTTCCTCGTCAGCCGCAGCCGGCAGGCCGGCGGCCTGGGCGATGGCGCGGAAGATGCCGACATGGCTCAGATCGAGGCGGGCAGCGGAGAGGCCGGCCCCTTCCAGGGCGGCAGCCATCAGGCGGATGATCTCCAGGTCGGCTTCGACGCCGGCATGGCCATAAATCTCGGCGCCGATCTGGATCGGCTCCCGGGTGCCGGCGGTGGCCGCCGGCAGGGTATGCAGCACGCTGTCGCAATAGCAGAGACGGACCACGCCCTGGCGGTTGAGCAGGTGGGCGTCGATGCGGGCCACCTGGGGCGTGATGTCGGCACGCACGCCCATGGTGCGGCCGGACAGCTGGTCCACCAGCTTGAAGGTCTTCAGGCGCAGGTCCTGGCCGGACCCGGTGAGCAGGGATTCCAGGTACTCGAGCAGGGGCGGCATGACCAGTTCGTAGCCATGGCAGCGGAACAGGTCCAGGGTCTGGCGCCGCAGGCGCTCGATCTTGGCAGCCTCTGCCGGCAGGGCATCGGCCAGGTATTCGGGTAGCAACCAGTTCATTTGAAAATCATCAACAGTATGAGGCCCGCAATCATGGCGGTGAGGCCGATGAAGCGGATCTGGCCGTCGCTCATGGCGATGAGGCGGCGAAACGTCTCGCGCCAGGCCTGGGGCGCGAGAAAGGGAACGACGCCTTCGAGCACCAGCATGAGCGCGAAGGCGAGGAGGAGATTATCGCCCATAGGCAGAACGACGGCCGACTTTACTTGCCGCTGCGGCCGACGTTCTTCATGTACTTGAAGAAATCGGAATTGGGTTCCAGCACCATGACATCGCTCTTGCTCTTAAAGGTGGAGCGATAAGCTTCCATGCTGCGGTAGAAGGCGAAGAACTCGGGATTCTGGCCGAAGGCCTGGCCGTAGATGGCGGCAGCCTTGGCATCGCCCTCACCCTTGATCTTCTGGGCATCCCGGTAGGCTTCGGCCACCAGCACTTCGCGCTGGCGGTCGGCGTCGGCGCGGATCTTTTCGGCCTCGGCAGCGCCCTGGGAACGCAGTTCGTTGGCCACCCGCTTGCGCTCGGCCTCCATGCGGCGATAGACGGACTCGCTCACTTCCTGGGGCAGCTCGACGCGCTTCAGGCGCACGTCCACGATCTGCACACCGATCTTGCGGGCATCCTGGTCGGCCTTTTCCCGCATGTCGTCCATGATCTTGTCCCGCTCGCCGGAAACCACGTCATGCACCGTGCGCTTGCCGAACTCTTCCCGCAGGCCCGCATTGACGGTCTGGGAGAGACGGGTACGGGCCCGGGATTCGTCGCCGCCGACGGAGATGTAGTACAGCTTGGGATCGACGATGCGCCACTTGACGTAGGAATCCACCAGCACGTTCTTCTTTTCCGAGGTGATGAAACGCTCGGGTTCCGGGGAATCCATGGTCAGGATGCGGCGATCGAAGAAGCGGACGTTCTGGATCAGGGGCCACTTGAAGTTGAGGCCGGGTTCGGTGATGACCGACTTGACCTCGCCCAGCTGCTGCACCACGGCGTACTGGCGCTGATCCACGGTGAACAGGCTGAGGGCCAGCACCACCACGATGGCGGCCACCAGGCCGCCGATAAGACCGAAGCTCTGTTTCATCTCTGGGGCTCCTTAGCGGCCGTCCCGATCCCGGGAACGCAGGGAAGCGTCACGGGAACGTACATCGTTCTTTTCCAGCTGGGGCGGAACGTCGTTGGAAATCGACACACCCCGGTTCACGGTGCTTTCAACGGCCTGGGCGGCCGGGACGCCGGCATGGCCGGGCGCCGCCACGGTTTCCATCAGCTTGTCCAGGGGCAGGTAGAGCAGGTTGTTACCGCCCTTGGCATCCACCATGATCTTGGAGGTGTTGGCGTAGATCTGCTGCATGGTTTCCAGATAGAGGCGCTGGCGCGTCACCTCGGGTGCCTTGGCGTATTCCACGAGGATCTGCTTGAAGCGGCTGGCATCACCCTCGGCGGTGGCGATCATGCGCTGCTTGTAGCCGTCGGCTTCCTGCAACAGGCGGGCAGAGGTGCCCTTGGCCCGGGGGATGACGTCGTTGGCGTAGGCCTGGCCTTCGTTCTTCTGCCGCTCCCGGTCCTGACCCGCCTTCACCGCATCGTCGAAGGCTGCCTGGACTTGCTCCGGCGGCTGGGCATTCTGCATGGTGACCTTGGAAATGAGGATGCCGGTGTTGTAGCGATCCAGGATGTCCTGCATCAGCTTGGCCGCCTGGGCCGCCACCTGCTCCCGGCCTTCGTAGAGGACGAAGTCCATCTTGCTCTTGCCGACGATTTCCCGGATGGCCGTTTCCGAAGCCTGCATCACAGCCTCGTCGGCGTGACGGTTGTTGAACAGGTATTCGACCGGGTCCTTCAGGTAGTACTGCACGGCGAACTGGATGTTGATGATGTTTTCATCATCGGTCAGCATCAGCGCCTCTTTCAGCACCTTGTTCTTCTCGCTGCCCCGGTAGCCCACCTCGATGGTGCGCACGCCGGTGAGATTCACCAGTTCGTGGGATTCGATGGGGAACGGCAGACGCCAGCGCAGGCCCGGTTCCGTGGTTTCCTTGAACTTGCCGAACTGCAGCACCACGCCGCGCTGGGAGGCATCGACAATGTAGAAGCCGGAGGCCAGCCAGACCACGGCCACCAGGGCCGCCAGGAGGCCGATGCCGCCGCCGAAGAGCTTGGGATTGAAATCGGAGGGGCCGCCGGAATCGCCGCCGCCAAATTTGCCGTCGCCCTTCTTGCCGAACATGCCGGACAGGCGACGGTTGAAATCGCGCCACAGGTCTTCCAGATCGGGAGGTCCCTGGTTGGGACGGCGGCCGTCGCCATTGCCACGATTGCCCCACTGGGGGTCGTTGAGCGACATCAGAAGTCCAATGCTAGAGATCATGTCGGGGAACTCTTATTGAGGGCGGTATGAGGGGCCGGTGATCCGGTCTAAACGTCTTGCACTGCGTCATTCGCACTGGCTGCCGCGGCATCGTCCGCAGAGGCCGCTGTCGTCATGCTGAGTGAATTATCCCGGGCAAACTCCGTCAATGCCTGGCGCAACAAATCCAGGCCTTCGCCGGTCCTGGCACTCAATCGGACGCGATGAAGTTTACCATACTCGTCCCGCTCCACAGCGGCGGGCAAGCCCGTAAGGTCGGCCTTGTTCCACACCAGAATCTGGGGTACCTGGTCGGCGCCGATCTCGTGCAGCACCTTGTTGACTTCGGCAATCTGCTCCTCCCGGGCATGGGAGGCGGAATCCACCACATGCAGCAGCAGGTCGGCCTGGGCCGTGGCTTCCAGGGTGGCCTTGAAGGCCTCCACCAGGGCGTGGGGCAGGTCGCGGATGAAACCCACCGTATCCGACATCACCACGGAGCCCACTTCCGGCAGCCACAGCTTGCGGGAGGTGGTGTCCAGGGTGGCGAAAAGCTGGTCCGCCGCATAGACGCCGGCCTTGGTCATGGCGTTGAACAGGGTGGATTTACCGGCGTTGGTATAGCCGACCAGGGACACGTTGAGCACATCGCGCCGGGAACGGGCCCGTCGCTGCACATTGCGCTGGCGCGACAGCTTGGCCAGGCGCTCCTTGAGGCTCTTGACCCGGACGCCAAGCAGACGGCGGTCCGTTTCCAGCTGCTTTTCGCCGGGACCGCGCATACCGATGCCGCCCCGCTGCCGCTCCAGGTGGGTCCAGCCCCGCACCAGGCGGGTGGCCAGATGCTCCAGCTGGGCCAGTTCCACCTGCAGCTTGCCTTCGGAACTGCTGGCGCGCAGGGCGAAGATGTCCAGGATCAGGCTGGTGCGGTCGATCACCCGGCACTGCAGGGCCCGCTCCAGGTTGCGTTCCTGGGCCGGCGACAGCTCGTGGTTGAAAATCACCAGGGTGGCATCATGGGCGGCGGCGACGGCACCGATTTCCTGCACCTTGCCCTTGCCCACATAGGTGGCCGCATCGGGCGCACCCCGCTTGGCCACCAGCACATCCACCACTTCGGCACCAGCCGAGCTGGCCAGCAGGCGCAGTTCTTCCTGGGAATCCTCGATGTCGGGCTGGCCGAAATCCACCTGGATCAGGAGGGCGCGCTCGGAACCGGGGACCCTGGGGTCACCGGCGGAGGGACGATCAAACATGGATTAGGAGCAGACTGGCCGCAACCGGCCGAAAACGACGCGGCCCGCCGGTGACGCCAGCGGGCCGGAAATGCGTATGCGGGGAATGATCACGACTCGGCGCCGTTATCCTGCTGGATATTGACGGGGCGGGCCGGCACCACGGTGGAAATGGCATGCTTGTAGACCATCTGGGTCACCGTGTTCTTGAGCAGCACGACGTACTGGTCGAAGGACTCGATCTGGCCCTGGAGCTTGATGCCGTTCACCAGGTAAATGGAAACCGGCACATGTTCGCGGCGGAGCGTGTTGAGAAACGGGTCTTGTAAAAGTTGCCCTTTATTGCTCATGGCTGAAACTCCATGGTTCGTTGTTATGGAAAAAGCACTTTAATGGATTTTCCGGGGGAAAGCCACCGGGCAAACCCGTAGATTCAGGACTTTTTCTCGCGGTTTTTGTAAAAGGTGTCCCGCGGATTGCCGATCTTGCGCACTTCCTTGGTGGCGAAAGGATTGTGGCTGGTATTGAACTGGACCCGCAGGGGCGTGCCCTGCAGTTTGAACACTTCGCGGAAGGTATGTTCCAGGTAGCGGCGATAGCTTTCCGGCAGGGAATCCAGGGCGTTGCCGTGGATGACGATCAGGGGCGGGTTGGAGCCGCCCTGGTGGGCATAGCGCAGCTTGGGGCGGAAGATGCCGCCGTGACGGGGCGGCGCCTGGCGGGCCACGGCGTCCAGCAGCACCCGGGTCAGCTTGGGCGTGGGCAGCTTGGCCATGGCAGCGGCGTAGGCCCGGTCCACGGAGGTGAACAGCTTTTCCAGGCCCAGGCCCTTGAGGGCGGAAATGTAGTGGAAGGTGGCGAAGCTGAGGAATTTCAGCTTGTGTTCCAGATCCACCTTGATGCGCTCGCGCCGGTAGGCGTCCAGGCTGTCCCACTTGTTCACCGCCACCACCAGGGAGCGGCCGGATTCGACAACGAAACCAGCGATGTGGGCATCCTGGTCCGAGATGTCCTGGTCCGCATCCAGCACCAGCACCACCACGTTGGCGTCCTCGATGGACTGCAGGGTCTTCACCACGGAGAACTTCTCCACGGCTTCGAAGACCTTGCCGCGGCGGCGCAGGCCGGCGGTATCGATCAGGGTGTACTTGCGGCCGTTGCGCTCGAAGTCCACGAAAATGGCATCCCGGGTGGTGCCGGGCATATCGAAGGCAATGACCCGCTCTTCGCCCATGAGGGCGTTGATGAGGGTGCTCTTGCCCACGTTGGGACGGCCGACGATGGCCACCCGGGGCGTTTCGTCCTTGGCGTCATCCTCGTCCGGCTCGGGGAAATCGGCCAGGGCCATTTCCACCAGATCCCGCACGCCGTCGCCGTGGGTGGCGGAAACGGGGAACGGCTCGCCCAGGCCCAGTTCGTAAAAGTCGGCGGCCACCACCGTGTGCTTCATGCCCTCGGCCTTGTTCACCGCCACCAGCACAGGGCGCTCCAGCTTGCGCAGCTTGTTGGCGATTTCCTTGTCCTGGGCGGTAATGCCGACGCGGCCGTCCACCACGAAGACCACGGCGTCCGCCTCGGCGATGGCCTGCTCGGTCTGGCGTGCCATCTCGTGGAAAATGCCGTCCTTGGCCAGGGGCTCGAAGCCGCCGGTGTCCACCACCAGATAGGGCTTGCTGCCCACCTTGCCGTGGCCATAGTGGCGGTCCCGGGTCAGCCCGGGCAGGTCGGCGACGATGGCGTCACGGGTCTTGGTCAGGCGATTGAACAGGGTGGACTTGCCTACATTGGGCCGGCCGACCAGTACCAGGGTGGGTTTCACGAGTAATGCTTTCTGCTTGGATTATTGAACGTCGAGGGCGAACACGCCGCCGCCCTGGGTCTGGAACAGCCAGCCGCTGCCGTAGCTCTGGGGCGCCGCCACCACGGCAGTGCCGTCGGTGGTGAAGCGGGCGCTGAAGGAGCCGTCGTCCCGGTTGAGGAAGTGGATCACGCCCTTGACGTCACCCACCGCCACCAGGCCGTGGGCCACCCGGGGCATGGAGAGCTGGCGCAGGAAGAGCTTGTCCTGCTTCCACAGGGAGGTGCCGCGGAAACGGTCCAGGGCGTGCACGGCGCCCTTGTCGTCGGCGACGTAGATATTGCGGCTGTCCATGGCCAGACCGGAGGCGGAGGACATGTCCCGGGCCCAGATCAGGTTGCCGTTGGTCAGGTCGAAGCAGGCGACGCGGCCCTGGTAGGCCACGGCGCACACCTGGGGACCGTCGAACACGGGGGGGCTGGTGATGTCGGCCACCCGGTCCAGCTCGGTGGTGCCCTTGGGCAGGGCCACGGTGCCTTCCCAGACGGCGGCGCCGTTCTGCAGGGACACCGCCACCAGCTTGCCGCCGGGGAAGCCGGCAAAGACGTAGCGTTCGGAAATCACCGGAGGCGCCGCATTGCGTAGGGAGAGGGCCGGGTTGTTGCGCTGATAGACCCACTTGCGCTTGCCGTCGGCCGGATCGAAGCCGTAGAGGCGGTTGTCGCCGGTGCGCACGACGACGATGTCGGCGCTCACGGCTGCCGCCGCCAGGATGTCGGAACTGGCCCGGGCCTTCCACAGCTGCTTGCCGTCCTTGGCGTCGAACGCAATGATTTCGCCCTTGGGCGTGCCCACCACCACCAGACGGCCGTCGCTGCCGACACCGCCGGAGAGGGGCTGGCCGGCGGAAACCTGCCAGGCCTGCTTGCCGTCGTCGAAACGGGTGACGCTGCCGTTGTTGGCGGCCACATAGACGCTGGAATCCACCACCGCCGGCGTGAAGACGTAGTCCTCGGCCTTGCCGGCCCGGCCCTGCCACAGGCTCACCACATTGACGCTGGGCTTGATGGTGTCCAGCTCGGCCATCTTGACCTTGGAGGAACTGGCGAAGGGATTGATCTTGTCCAGGGAAGAACAGCCGCCCAGGGCGGCTGCCAGCAGCAGGCTCAGGAGGGCGGGACGGAATTTCACTTGGCCTCTCCCAGGGCGTCGGCCTTCTGTTGCAGCACCTGACGGTAGGCGGCGGCCGACTGGGCATCCTGAGCGCCGCTGCCAGCCTTGGCGGCGGCATCGATGGCGGCCAGGGCATCGATGGCGGCCAGGGCGTCGGCGAAGGCCTTGCGGGCTTCGTCCTTCATGTCCTGGGCCAGGAAAATATCGCCACGCACTTCGGCATAGCGGGCCGCGAAGGCGGGTGCCGGCTTGGCTTCCACCTGCTTCAGGGCCTCGTCGTAGGACTTCTCGTCGAGCAGCACGGCGGCCAGGCGCAGACGCCCCAGGTCGCGCAGCTCGTCCTTGCCGTTCTCGGCCACCCAGGCCAGCTGCACCTTGGCGGTCTTCAGGTCGCCGCCGTCGAAGGCCACCTTGGCCGCGGTCAGGGCGCCGAGGGAGGCGTAGGTGGAGCCCTTGTAGTTTTCCAGCAGCTCGCCGGCAGCCGCCTTGAGGCGCTGGGCATCCCCCTCCAGGGCGGCCTTCTGCAGCACACCGAAAACCACGGCGGCCTGGGCCGACTGGCGGCCCTGGTACCAGTTCCAGCCCTGCCAGCCGGCAACACCGATGGCGGCGGCGAGCAGGATGCTGGTCACCAGGTTGCCGTGCTGCTTCCACCAGGTCTTGATTTCGTCGAGCTGTTCCTGCTCCTGCAAGTCGTAGACGGCCATTATTCCTCTTCCCAATCAATGATTGAATCCATCAGGGTGGCAGGCAGATCATCCACCTTCACCCGCTGTTGTTCGCCCTTCTCGCCGTCGGCGCTGCGCAGGGACTTGAGGCTCACCTCCCCTGCCGCCGCCTCGTCGTCGCCGATGATCACGGCGAAGGCAGCACCGCTGCCGTCGGCCTTTTTCATCTGGCTCTTGAAGCTGCCGCCGCCGCAATTGAGGAGCACGGCCAGGCCGTTGTCCCGCAGCCCTTCGGCGACGCGGAAGGCGAGCCGGCTGGCGGCCTCGCCCTGGTGCACCACGTACACATCCACCGGCTCCGGATTGCCCGCCAGATCCTGGTCCTGGATCAGGGCGATGAGGCGTTCCACCCCCATGGCAAAGCCGCAGGCGGGCGTGGGCTTGCCGCCCAGCTGCTCCACCAGGCCGTCGTAGCGGCCGCCGGCACAAACCGTACCCTGGGCGCCAAGGCGGTCGGTGACCCATTCGAACACGGTCAGGTTGTAGTAGTCCAGCCCCCGCACCAGGCGCGGATTCACCGTATAGGGCTGGCCGGCATCCCGCAGCACCTGCTGCACGCCTTCAAAGTGGGCCAGGGATTCGGCGCCGAGGAAGTCGATCAGCTTGGGGGCGTTGGCGCACAGCTCCTGCATGTCCGGATTCTTGGTATCCAGGATGCGCAGGGGATTGGTGTGCAGGCGGCGCTGGGAATCCTCGTCCAGCCGGTCGGCATTGGCCTGGAAATAGGCGATCAGCTCGGCCCGGTGCCGGGCCCGCTCTTCGGGCTGGCCCAGGCTGTTAATCTGCAGGGTGATGCCTTCCAGACCCAGGTCGTCCCACAGGCGGGCGCCCATGAGAATCTGCTCCGCGTCCACATCGGGACCGGCGAAGCCGAAGGACTCCACGCCCACCTGGTGGAACTGGCGGTAGCGGCCGCGCTGGGGCCGCTCGTGGCGGAACATCTGGCCCATGTAGTAGAGGCGGCGCGGATGCTGGGCCGCCAGGCTGTGCTGGATCACGGCACGGACGCAACCGGCGGTGCCTTCGGGGCGCAGGGTGAGGTTTTCACCGTTGAGGGCATCCTCGAAGGAATACATTTCCTTCTCGACGATGTCCGTGACCTCGCCGATGGCCCGCTTGAAGAGGCCGGTGGGCTCCACGACGGGCATGCGGATGGGGCGGTAGCCGTAGCTGTGCAGCCAGGAACGGACGACCTCCTCGAAGCGCTCCCACAGCTCGGCTTCGTCGGGGAGGATGTCGTTCATGCCGCGGACGGCTTGTAGTGTTTTCTGACTCATAAACCTGGTTTCATTATCGGGAAGGGCCGGACACCGCCCACAGGCGGCGCCGGCCCCGGTCCCTGGCAATCACGGATGCAGTTTGCGTTGGTAGGTACGGGCCACGTAGCGATCCACGATGGCCTTGAATTCTTCGGCGATATTGTCGCCCCGCAGGGTAACCGTCTTTTCCCCGTCCTCAAACACCGGTGCCGCCGGCACTTCGCCGGTGCCGGGCAGGGAAATGCCGATGTTGGCGTGCTTGCTCTCGCCCGGGCCGTTGACCACGCAGCCCATGACCGCCAAGGTCATGTTCTCCACGCCGTCGTACTCGGTGCGCCACTGGGGCATCTGGGCCCGCACATACTCCTGGATGGTGGAAGCCAGTTCCTGGAAGAAAGTGCTGGTGGTGCGGCCGCAGCCGGGACAGGCCGCCACCATGGGGGTGAAGGCGCGCAGGCCCATGGTCTGCAGCATTTCCTGGGCGACGATGACTTCGCCGGTACGCTTGCCGCCGGGCTCGGGGGTCAGGGAGACGCGGATGGTGTCGCCGATACCTTCCTGCAGCAGCACGCCCATGGCGGCAGTGGAAGCGACGATACCCTTGCTGCCCATGCCGGCTTCGGTCAGGCCCAGGTGCAGGGCAAAACGGGAACGGGCCGACAGCTCCCGATAGATGGCGATCAGGTCCTGCACCCCGGAAACCTTGCAGGAGAGGACGATGTGGTCGGCCGGCAGGCCAATCTCCACGGCTTTCTCCGCCGACTCCAGGGCCGAGGTGACCATGGCCTCGCGCATGATCTGCACCGCGTCCTTGGGTTCGGGCCGCTTGGCGTTCTCGTCCATGATACGGGCCAGCAGGTCCTGGTCCAGGCTGCCCCAGTTCACGCCGATGCGCACCGGCTTGTCGTACTTGCAGGCCAGCTCGATCATCTGGGCGAACTGCTCGTCCCGCTTCTTGCCATGGCCCACATTGCCCGGGTTGATGCGGTACTTGGCCAGGGCCTGGGCACACTCCGGATGGTCGGTGAGCAGGCGGTGGCCGTTGTAGTGGAAGTCGCCGATGAGGGGCACCGAGAGGCCGAGGCGATCCAGGTGCTCGCGGATCTTCGGCACGGCCGCGGCCGCTTCCGGCGTGTTCACGGTGATGCGCACCAGCTCGGAGCCGGCCCGGGCCAGTTCGGCCGTCTGCAGGGCGGTGGCGAGGTAGTCCTCGGTGTCCGTGTTGGTCATGGACTGGACCACCACCGGGGCATCGCCGCCGATGGTGACGCCGCCCACCTTCACGCCCAGGGTCGGGCGACGGGGAATGGAATAGGGATCAGACATGGATCAATCGAGGCTGACGCGGGCCACGTCGTCCTTGCTGCGGGGTTCCAGAGGCACATCCCGGCCCTTGTAGGTCAGCTTGACGTGGGAAGCATTGCCCACCACCAGGGAGAAGGGAGGCACACCTTCCACTTCCCGTTCGCTGCCGGCGGGGTTGAGTTGGGAAAAGACGATCTGGCCGCTCTTGTCCTTCACTTCGACCCAGGAGGGCTGCTCGAAGCGGAACTTGAAGCGGGCCTGGCCGGCGGCCACGGCACCGCTGGGGGCCGGGGGAGAAACCGTGACCGGAGCGGGGGCGGCCACGGCAGCGGGAGCTGGCGCTGCCGCAGGAGCCGGTGCCGCGACTGCGGCCGCAGCAGGCGGCACAACGGCAGCTGGCGCCTGCTCCGGAACCCCGGTGGCGGCAGCTTCGCTGCTGTTGCCTTCGGCCGGAGCGGCAGGCGGGAAGGCCTGCTCGGGCTCTGCCTCGGCGGCGGTTTCAGCGACGGGCTCGGGCTCCGGCGCGGACTGCCAGAAATCGGCCGGCACCAGGAAATAGGCGGCCACGGCGACCCCCACCATGAGGGCGGCGCCGGCCACGGCGGCCAGATCACGGCGCTTGCCCTGGCCCGGCTGGGGCAGGGAGGCGGCGGAGGCTTCGGGCAGCACGATGTTGGGATTGTCCGGGGTCTGGGCCGCCTTGATCTGCTGCAGCAGGGGCGTGGCGTCCAGATGCAGCAGCCGGGCGTAATTGCGGATGAAGCCGAGGACGAAGGTCTGGCCCGGCAAGGCGTCCCAGTTGTCGCTCTCCAGGGCATCGACCTGGCGATAGCTGATTTTCAGCAACTGGGCCACATCGGCCACGGACATCTGACGGGATTCCCGCGCCTGGCGCAGGACGAGGCCAACACTGACCTCGGGCCGGGACTCCGCGGCGGGAGATTCCTCGGCCAGGGTTTCTTGAACGAGTTCGCTCATTCGAAATTGCCTTTCAAGAGGGCCTGGGTTTCCCGGGAGCCCGGGAAACGGCGGCGCAACTGGGCGTTGTAACTGGCCTCTTCGGCCCGGTCCCCGAGCTTGCGGGCCAGGCGTAGGCCCAGCCACAGGGATTCGGGAGTGGGATCGCTGGCCTTGTGGAATTCGCGCACCAGCCGGTAGGACTCGTCCAGGTCATCCTGGCGGTACTTGAGGCCGGCCATGGCCAAGGTGGCCTGGAAATCGTTGCGGGCGAGGCGCAGCGCCCGGAAATAATAGTTTTCCGCGCCTTTCAGGTCGCCGATTTTCTCCGAGCACCGGCCCGCATTCAGATAGGCACGCTCCGGCGTCGGGTAGAGCGGGTTCTTGATGGCGTTGTTGAAGTAGGCGATGGATTCCTTCTCCCGCCCGACCTGGCAGAGGAACCAGCCGAAGTTGTTGTTGATTTCGGGGTCGTTGCCGGCAAGGGACAGGGCGCGACGGAAGCTCTGCTCCGCCGCCTCGTTTTCCCGCAGGTCCATGTGCACCAGGCCCAGCACGTTGTGGGCCGGGGCATAGCTGGAATCGGCGGCGATGGCAATGCGCAGCTCCTCCAGGGCCGTGGCCAGCTGGCCGTCCTGGAAGTACAGGGCCCCCAGCTCGGTATGGATCTTGGCCGAATTGCGGGCATTGCCGGTGACCGTCATCTGGGACTGGGGACCTTCGGCCAGGGGCTGGCTGGAGGGGACACTGGGATTGCTGTTGCAGGCCGTCACCAGGGCCGCCAGGCAGCACATCAGAAGCGGGAGCGTGGGCAGCCGGAAGGGGGTCTTGCTCATGGTCGCATCTCCTGAATCGGGATGGTCCGCCGTTCGTTGCGCCGGGTCTTGTCCTGCACCTGGCCGGCCAGCTGGCCGCAGGCCGCATCGATGTCGTCGCCCCGGGTCTTGCGGGTGGTGGTGACGACGCCGGCCTGGATGAGGATGTCGGCAAAACGGCGGATGCGCTCCGCCTTGGAGCGGCGGAAGGGCGATCCCGGGAAGGGATTGAAGGGAATCAGGTTGAACTTGCAGGGCACGTCGCGGGTGATGGCCAGCAGTTCCCGGGCATGGGCATCGCTGTCGTTCACCCCGTCGAGCATCACGTATTCGAAGGTCACGAAATCCCGCGGCGCCTTTTCCAGGTAACGCTGGCAGGCGGCCATCAGTTCCGCGATGGGGTATTTCTGGTTGATCGGCACCAGCTCGTCCCGCAGCTTGTCGTTGGGGGCGTGCAGGGAGACGGCCAGGGCCACCGGGCATTCATCCCGCAGGCGGTCCATGGCCGGCACCAGGCCGGAAGTGGAAACGGTGACGCGGCGGCGGGAAAGACCGTAGGCGTTGTCGTCCAGCATCAGTTTGAGGGCGGCGACGGCGGCCTCGAAATTGGCCAGGGGCTCGCCCATGCCCATCAGCACCACATTGCTGATGATGCGTTCGGCCTTGTCCGGGTGGCGGGGATCGACCCCCAGGGCCCGGTTGGCCTGCCACAGCTGGCCGATGATCTCGGACACGGCCAGGTTGCGGTTGAATCCTTGTTTGCCGGTGGAGCAGAAGGCGCAGTCCAGGGCGCAGCCGGCTTGGGTGGAAATGCACAGGGTGCCCCGGTCGTCTTCCGGGATGAACACCGTTTCCACCGCATTGCCGTTGCCCACGTCGAAGAGGAACTTGCGCGTGCCGTCGTCGGACAGCTTGTCGCTGACGATGGCCGGGGGCAGCACGACCGCATTGGCCTTGAGCATTTCACGCAGGCTCTTGGCGATGTCGGTCATGGCATCGAAATCGGCCTGGCCGAAGTGATGCATCCAGCGCAGCACCTGGCGCGCCCGGAAGGGCTTCTCGCCACGGGCGGCGAACCAGGCCGTCAGGCCTTCGGCATCGAAATCGAGCAGGTTTTGCATCTGGGACTCTGATTGGGTGAGGGGGAACAACGAAAAAGCGGGACCGTCAGACCCCGCTCACCCGACTCCGATTAGCGACCGGAGTAAACGTTCATCGCCGGGAAGAAGAAGGCGATTTCGTTGGCAGCGGTTTCGGCGGCGTCGGAGCCGTGCACGGCGTTGGCGTCGATGGATTCAGCGAAGTCGGCGCGGATGGTGCCCGGCTCGGCCTTCTTGGGGTCGGTGGCGCCCATCAGGTCGCGGTTCTTGGCGATGGCGTTTTCGCCTTCCAGCACCTGGATCATGACGGGGCCGGAGATCATGAAGGACACCAGATCCTTGAAGAAGGGGCGTTCCTTGTGCACGGCGTAGAACTTGCCGGCTTCTTCGGCAGACAGCCAGGCCATCTTGGAAGCAACGATCTTCAGACCGTTGGTTTCGAAACGGGAGTAGATCTTGCCGATGACGTTCTTGGCGACGGCGTCGGGTTTGATGATGGAAAGGGTGCGTTCGATAGCCATGGTCACTCCGTGAATAGCTGGGTTTGGAAATAACTTTATATTTTACCAGACCTTAGGGGAGAACCCCAGCCCGGACGCCATTTCCGCACCTTGGCAGCACCACGGCAGCCGCCATCCCCGCCCCGGGGCCGGGACGGGAAACCGGCCGCCCCCCCCCTGGCGGGAAGGCGGCCGCCGGGACTCAACCGAACTTGAAGAGGATGCCGAAGCCGGCCCGGGGATAGTTCCAGTCCACGTTGCCGTGGGTGTCGCAGACCACCCGGCAGGTACCGCATTCCAGGCAGCCGTCGGTGATCAGGCCGATCTTGCCCTCCTCGAAGGACCAGCAGCCGGCCGGACAGCAGACGACACAGGCCCGGCTGACGCAGCCGTCGTTGCAGACGGATTCGTTCTTGATGCGGATGTGGGGCCGGTCCGCATCGACCCGGTAGCGGTTCTGGAACAGCTTTTCTTCGACTTTCATCATGATCTATGTCCTTTTGAAGCGCTGCGCCCAAGGGAAACAGCGTGGAGCGCAGCGATCCTGGCCAGGCGTGCCGCCGCAGGCAGTACAGCTAGTACGGCAAGGCGGCACGGCCAGGACCATTTTGTTGGCCCTTCCTCAGCGGGTGGCGCGCCACAGGCGGTAAGCATCACCCAGCAGCCCCAGCAGGCTGCGGCGTTCGCGGAAGGCGTTGAAGATGGCCTTTTCCTTGGTCGCCTTGTCCTGTCCATCCACGGTGAAGAACTCGTGGGCGGCGCCGTTGAGCAGGGCCGGGTAATCGGAGAGGAACTGGCGCTGGCTGTGCAGGGTATCCGGGATGTTGCGGTACTTCTTCAGGTCCTTGAGCACGATGCTGTCCTCCAGCCTGGCCTTGTAGCGGGCCAGGTTGGCGGCGGTGGAAGGCAGGCCCTTCTCCCCCAGTTCCAGCAGGGTCTCGGCGGCGAGGCGGCCGCTGGTCATGGCCAGGTTGGAGCCTTCCCGGTGCACGGCGTTCACGAAACCGGCGGAATCCCCCACCAGCAGCCAGCCTTCGCCGTACAGCTCGGGCAGGGCGTGGTAGCCGCCTTCGGGAATGAGGTGGGCGGCGTATTCCCGGGTCTCGCCGCCGGCGATCAGGGGCGCCACGGAAGGATGCTGCTTCAGCTTTTCCAGCAGTTCCGTCGGGGTGGTGTTCTGCGCCTTCATGTCGGAAAGCATGCAGCCGATGCCAAGGGAAATGGAGTCCTTGTTGGTGTAGAGGAAGGCAGTACCGGCCATGCCCTGGCTGATGCTGCCCAGCATCTCGATCACCACACCCTCGCTGCCCTTCAGGTTGAAGCGGGCCTCCACGGTTTCCTTGGGCAGGAAGATGGTTTCCTTCACCGCCAGGGCCACGGCGGCGGGCTTGATGTCCTCCCGCAGGCCGGCCCGGCTGGCCACCAGGGAATTGACCCCGTCCGCCAGGATCACGGTGTCGGCGTAGATTTTGCCGTCCTCCCGGTCCACTTCGACGCCGATGACCTTGCCGGCGGCATCCCGCAGCAGGGCGATCACCGTCATTTCGCAGATCACCAGGGCGCCGGCCTTCTGCACCTGCTCGGAGAACCACTTGTCGAAACGGGCCCGGATGATGGTGTAGCGGTTGCCCGGCATCTGGTTGAAGCGGTCGGAACGGAAGGTGGTGCCGACGTAGGACTCGTCCTCCATCACCCACATGCGCTGCTCGATGACGGTACGCTCCAGGGGGGCGGAGTCGCGGAAGTCGGGGATGATCTTTTCCAGGGCATCGGCGTAGAGGATGGCGCCCTGCACATTCTTGGAGCCGGGATACTCGCCCCGCTCCAGCTGCAGCACCTTCTTGCCGGCCTTGGCCAGGGTGTAGGCGGCGGCATTGCCGGCGGGGCCGGCACCGACGACGATGACGTCGAATTTTTCGATGTTCTGGGTCATGGGGATTCCTTAGCTGCCTTGGTGCGCCAGGTAGCCGGCGAAGGTGCGGCCCAGGGCCGGCAGCACCTGGTTGCAGTCGCCGACGATGGCGTAGTGGGCGAAGTCGAAAATGGGGGCGTTGGGGTCGTTGTTGATGGCGATGATGCAGTCCGCCCCTTCCATGCCCACCCGGTGCTGGATGGCGCCGGAAATGCCGGCGGCGATGTAGAGGGCCGGGCGCACGGTCTTGCCGGTCTGGCCCACCTGGCGGTCGGCCGAGATCCAGCCGGCGTGGATGGCGGCCCGGGAGGCCCCCACTTCGCCGCCCAGGACCTTGGCCAGATCCCACACATGCTTGAAGTTCTCCGCCTTGCCCAGGCCCTTGCCGCCGGAGACGACGATTTCGGCGTAGGGCAGCTGGGGCTTGTCGCGCTGGTCGTCGGGGATGAATTCCAGCACCTTGGTGACGATGTCGGTCTCGATCAGGCCGGCCTCGAAGTCCACGATCAGGCCGGTCCGTTCCGGTTGCGGGTCGGGCATGGGCATCACCCGGTGGCGCACCGTGGCCATCTGGGGCCGGTAGTTGAGGGTGACGATGGTGCACAGCAGGCTGCCGCCGAAGGTGGGGCGGGTGGAGAGCAGGCAGCGGTCTTCCGGATCGATGGCCAGTTCGGTGCAGTCGGCGGTGAGGCCTGTCTTCAGGGTGGTGGCCACCGACCCGGCCAGGTCCCGGCCCAGGGTGGTGGCGCCCAGCAGCAGGATTTCCGGCTTGTGGGCATTGACCAGGTCGGTCAGGGCCCGGGTGAAGGGCACGTTGCGGTACTCGGCCAGCACCGGACTGGCGATACGGTAGCAGCGGTCGGCGCCGTAGGCGAAGGCGGCCCGGCACTGGGCTTCCAGGTCCGGCCCCGGGGCGCCCATGACCACGCCGCACAGCTCCACCCCCAGCTGGTCCGCCAGGCGGCGGCCCTGGCCCATCAGCTCCCAGGAGACGGGATGCACATGGCCCCGCTCGCTCTCGACGAAGACCCAGACGCCCTTGTAGGCCAGCAGTTCTTCATCCAGCTTGATCTTGCGCTTCTTGATGGGCTTGTCGGTCTTGGCTTCACTCATGGCGCTCTCCTGCACTACGGCTAGCCCGCTTGTTGTCGCGGGTTTGATCCAATTGCTTTTTGACCTTGGGGATTTCCACCAGCACCTTGTCCAGCAGGGCCTGGGTGGCGGCTTCCGGGTTGGCGGCGTCGAACTCGATCTGCAGGGCCTTCTGGGCCCGGGGGCTGGGCACGAAGACCCGGCTGACGATGGTGGGGCTGCCCTTCAGGCCCACCTTCTTGATGTCTTCGATGCCGGCGGCGTTGCGGTCCCAGACGCGGACTTCGGCCCGGGCGGCGCGGAACATGTCGGGGGCGCTGCCGAAGCGGATCTCGTTGCTGCCTTCGAGCATGGTGATGAGGGCCGGCAGACGGGTTTCCAGCACCTGCACCCCACCCTCGGCGCGGCGCTCGACGCGGATGCTGTTGGCGGCCTGATCCACGCTGACGATGCGGGAGACGTAGGTGAGCAGTTCCAGTTCCAGGCGCTTGGCGACGCCCGGGCCCACCTGGGCCGTGTCGCCGTCGATGGTCTGCTTGCCGGTGAACACCAGGTCCACCGGGGTCTCCTGGTGCAAGGTTTTGATGGCCGAGGCCAGCACGTAGGAGGTGGCCAGGGTGTCGGCCCCGGCGAAGAGTTTGTCGGTCACCAGCACGGCCTCGTCGCAGCCGTAGGAGAGGGCCTTGCGCAGGGCCGGCTCGGCCTGGGGCGGGCCCATGGTCAGCACCGTCACCTTGCCCCCCAGCTGGTCCTTGAGGGCCAGGGCCGCCTCGATGGCGAAGAGGTCGTAGGGGTTGATGATGGCCGGCACCCCCTGGCGCATGATGGTGTTGGTCACCGGATGGACCCGAATCTGGGCACTGTCCGGCACCTGCTTGATACAAACGACGATGTGCATGATGACGATCCGTCTAAAGTTGAAATCAGGGTAGGAAACGGTAGCCGACGCCGATTTCCGTCAGGATATGGCGCGGTTTGGCCGGGTCGGCCTCGATCTTCTGCCGCAGGTGGCCCACATAGACCCGCAGGTACTGATTGTTCTCCGCCGCCTTGCCGCCCCACACCTGGGTCAGCAGCTGGCGGTGGGTCAGCACCCGGCCCGGGTTGCCGGCCAGGGCCAGCAGCAGACGGTACTCGATCTGGGACAGGTGCAACAGTTCGCCGCCCTTCTCCACCCGGCGCCCGGCGCAGTCGATGCGCACCTCGCCGAATTCGATGAGGGGACTGCCCTCCCCCGTGGCCGCCGGCCCCCGGCGCAGCAGGGCGCGCACCCGGGCCAGCAGCTCGGGCACGCCGAAGGGCTTGGTCAGGTAGTCGTCGGCGCCCGCGTCCAGGGCCGCCACCTTCTGGCTCTCCTGGGTGCGGGCGGACAGCACCAGCACCGGCGCCGCCGACCAGGCGCGGAAGTCCCGCAGGAAATCCAGGCCGTCCAGGTCCGGCAGGCCCAGGTCCAGGATGAGCAGGGAGGGCTTCAGGGCGCCGGCCTGGACCATGCCGTGGCGGGCCGAACCGGCCTCGCTGACGGCGTAGCCTTCGCTCTCCAGCACGGAAACGACGAATTCCCGGATGGACCCATCGTCCTCCACCACCAGGATGGTTTCGCTGGCGCTCATGGCGTTTCGCTTTCCAGGTCTGCCAGATCCGCCAGGTCGGGCGGGGTTTCCAGGGGCAGGCGCAGGCAGAAGCAGGCACCGCCGCCGCTGCGGTTGGCGGCGCTGACACTGCCGCCGTGGGCCTCGGCAATGGTGCGGGCAATGGCCAGCCCGAGCCCGGCCCCGGGCACGTTGGACTCGCTGCGGCCGCGGCGGAAGAGGCCGAACAGGTCCTCCTCCTGGCCCGGCGCCAGGCCTTCGCCCCGGTCACAGACGGACAGTTCCAGCCAGCCTTCGGACTGGGCCACACGCAGCTCGATGCTTTGTTCCGCCGGGGAATACTTGAGGGCGTTCTCCAGGAGATTCCACAGCACCCGCTCGATCAGCACCCCGTCGATATGCACCGGCGGCAGGTCCGGGGCGATGTTGATGACGATCTCCCGCCCCCCGGCGTGGGGCTCCAGCAGTCCCATGGTGGCGCCGATGACCTCCTCGATGGGCTGCCATTCTTTCTGCAACTCCACATTGCCGGAGCGCAGCCGGGCCATTTCCAGCAGGTTGCCGAGCAACTGGTTGATGGCCAGGGCCTGGTCCCGCAGGCGCAGCAGCATGGATTTCTGCTTGTCGGCACCGGCCACCTTGCCCAGGGCCAGGCCGTCGGCCATGCCCACCAGGGCCGTGAGAGGCGTGCGCAGGTCATGGGAGAGGCTGGCAAGGATGGTGCCGCGCAGGGTTTCGGCCGCCACCCGCAATTCGCTCTCGCGCACGGCGGCGGCGTACTGGGTCCGCTCCAGGGCCACGGCCACCACGGAGGCCATGGTGTCCAGGGCCTCCCGGTATTCGCCGTCGTCCAGGGTGCCGCTGTCCACCTCGAAGCCGAGCAGGCCCTGCAGGTCCCGGGTGCCGGCCAAGGGCAGGAGGGCCCGTGAAATGCCCGGCGCCGGGCTGGGAATGGCCACCAGCTGGCGCCGCTCCAGACAGGCCCGTACCAGGGCCTTGGTGATGAAGGGCGGCGGCTGGTCCCAGGTGGCCGGCTCCAGCAGGCGGATGCGGCGGGCACCGAGGGCGTCGGCGAGGAAGCGGCGGCAGGTCTGGGTCACCTCCTCGGCGGTCTGGCTGCCGGCCAGGTGCTTGGCCAGTTCGTAGAGGGCCCGGGCCCGCCGGGCCCGGTCGCGGGCCAGCTCCACCTGGGTGCGCAGGGCGGCGGTGAGATGGCCCACCACCAGGGCCACCACCACCATGATCACCGCCGCCATGACGTACTGGATTTCCGTGATGGCCAGGGAGAAATGGGGCGGTACGAAGACGTAGGCGAAGGCCAGGCTGCCGGCCAGGGCGCAGGCCACGGCGGGGCCGCGGCCGAAGTGGCCGCCCACGGCCACCACCGCCAGGACGTAGAGCAGGGCCAGGTTGGAGAGGTCGATCTCGGCCCGGAACGGGGCCGCCAGCGCCGTCCCCAGGAGGACGAAGAGCATGCCCATCAGGTAGCCGGAGAAGCGCTGCAGGAGGTGCCCCATGGCCGAATCAGCAGGAAGTAGCCGGAATCATGGGCACCATGCTAGCCCGAGCCGTATAAAAGCACTGTAAAAAATGGGCAAAAAAAAGCGCGCGGCGGTTTCCCGCACGCGCGCCAACTCAACGCAAGGGTGATTCTTTGCTACAGCATGCCCAGGGTGCGGGGCAGCCACAGGGACAGGGTGGGCCAGTAGGTGACCAGGGCCAGGAAGCCGAGCATGGAGAGCAGCCACGGCCAGACGGCGATGGTCAGCTCCGTAATCCCCATCTTGGTGATGCCCGAGGCCACGTAAAGGTTGAGGCCCACCGGCGGGTGGCACATGCCCACTTCCATGTTCACCACGATCAGGATGCCGAAGTGCACCGGGTCGATGCCCAGCTTGACGGCCACCGGGAACAGGATCGGCGCCATGATCAGGACGATGGAGGAAGGCTCCATGAAGTTGCCGGCGATCAGCAGCAGCACGTTCACCGCCAGGAGGAAGGCGATGGGGCCCAGGCCCTTGTCCAGCAGCCATTCAGCCAGCAGCTGGGGGATGTTCTCGTTGGTCATGAGGAAGGAGAACAGCACCGCGTTGGTGATGATGTACAGCAGCATGGCGGACATGTTGGCCGAATCCAGCAGCACCTTGGGGATCTGCTTGAGGCCCATGTCCTTGTACACGAACACCGCCACGATGAAGGCGTACACCGCGGACATGGCCGCCGCCTCGGTGGGGGTGAACATGCCGGTGTAGATACCGCCCATGACGATGACGATCAGCATCAGGCCCCACACGGACTTGCGGAAGGCGACCCAGCGCTCGCCCCAGGAAGCCTTGGGCATGCGCGGATAGTCGAACTTCTTGGCCCGGTACCAGGTGACCATGCCCAGGGTGAAGGCCAGCAGCAGACCGGGGATCACACCGGCCATGAACAGGGCGCCCACGGAGGTGTTGGTGGCCACGGAGTACATCACCATGACGATGGAGGGCGGGATCAGGATGCCCAGGGCGCCGGAGGTGGTGATGACGCCCGCACCGAAACGGTTGGGGAAGCCTGCCCTGACCATGGCCGGCAGCAGGATGGAGCCGATGGCCACCACGGTCGCCGGGGAGGAGCCGGAGACGGCGGCGAACAGGGCGCAGGCCAGCACGCCGGCAAGGCCGAGGCCGCCGTAGAAGTGGCCCACCATGGCGCTGGCGAAGTTGATCATGCGCCGCGCCACCCCACCGTGGGTAAGGAAGTTGCCGGCCAGGATGAAGAACGGGATCGCCATGATCTCGAACTTCTCGATGCCGGTGAACAGCTTCAGGGCCACCGATTCGATGGGCACCTGGGTCATGGTGAAGAGGAAGGTCAGTACGGTCAGACCCAGGGAAATGGAAATGGGCATCCCCGTCAGCATCAGCGCCAGGAGGAGGCCGAAAATGATTGCGGCGTTCATGTTATTGGCCTCCGTTCTTGTCGCTGCGCTTCACGCCGTGGGGCGTATCCGGCTCCATGGGCACTTCCTTGCGGCCAGCGTCCACGTGTTCCAGTTCCTCGGCGGCCTGGATGGCCTCGCCGATGGAGTAGGTCTTCTCTTCCTGGGCCAGTTCCTCTTCCAGGCCTTCCACATGGCCATGGTCGTGGTGGGGCAGTTCGCCGGTCTTGAGGAAGGAGACGGCCACCTGCAGGAAGCGGAAGCACATCAGGTAGGAGCCCAGGGGCACGGCGGAATAGACGATCCAGGTCGGCCATTCCAGGTCCGGCGTGATGGGGCCTTCGAAGAGGTCCGGCGCTTCGATGCCGAACCAGTGGAAGAACTGGTAGTGGGCGCCGTTTTCCCAGACGAAGGTGGCACCCAGGGTGCCGACGATGCCGGTGAAGGTGGCGCCGGCGAGCAGGCCGAACAGCACGAACTTGGCGCGGTTGGCAGTCTTCAAGCGGTTGATGACCACATCGACGCCGACGTGGATGCCGGTGCGCACGCCATAGGCGGCGCCGAACTTGGCCATCCACACGAACATGATGATGCACAGTTCCTGGGCCCAGCTGAAGTTGAGGCTGAGCAGCCAGTCCTGCAGGCCAGGAATGTCGTAACCGGAAAGATAGCGATGCACCACGGACAGGAAAATGATGACCGTGGCCGCACCCATCAGGAAGGTGATGATGGCTTCTTCCAGGTGATTGAGCAGCTTATTCATGACAGAACTCCCCCTGCCCTCACAAAAACGCCCGCCCCAGTCTGAGGCGGGCGTCCTCGCGGGCAGAATGTTTTACTGGGCGGTGAAACCGGTTTCCTTGTAGATGGACTGGATCAGATCCTTGCCGATCCGGTCAGCCATCTTGGCGTGCACCGGGGTCAGTGCCTTCTTGAAGGCTTCGCGCTCTTCCTTGGTGGGCACGTAGACCTGGGTCTTGCCGCTCTTCTTCACGGATTCCAGATCCTTGTCGTTCTGTTCCTTGGCGATCTTGTTGGCGTAGGTGGTGGCGTCCTTCATCGCGGTTTCGAGCTGGCCACGCACATCGGCGGGCAGACCGTCCCAGAACTTCTTGTTCACGATGACGGCGTAACCCAGGTAGCCGTGGTCGGTCAGGGTCAGATGCTTCTGCACTTCATGCATCTTCTGGGTGTAGAGGTTGGAGATGGGGTTCTCGGTACCGTCCACCACGCCGGTCTGCAGGGCCTGGTACACCTCGGAGAAGGCCATCACCTGGGGCAGGGCGCCCAGGGAGCGCATTTCCTCTTCCAGCACCTTGGAGGACTGGATGCGCATCTTCTTGCCCTTCAGGTCAGCCGGGGTCTTGATCGGGGTGTTGGCGGAGAAGGACTTGAAGCCGTTGTCCCAGTAAGCCAGACCCTTGATGCCCTTGGGTTCCAGCTTGGCCAGCAGGGCGGCGCCGACGGGGCCGGTGGTGACCTTGTGCAGCTCTTCGTAGTTGTCGAAGATGTAGGGCAGGTCGAAGGCTTCGAATTCACGCACGCCCAGGGGGCCGAACTTGGCCAGGGAAGGTGCCAGCATCTGCACGGCGCCCAGCTGCAGGGCTTCCATTTCTTCCTTGTCCTTGTACAGCTGGCTGTTGGGGTAGACCTCGACCTTCACTTTGCCCTTGGTCAGTTCGGCAGCCTTCTTGGCGAAGAAGTCGGCGGCCATGCCCTTGGGCGTATCCACGGCCACCACGTGGCTGAACTTGATGACGATGGGCTGCTGGGCCATGGCCCCGCAGGACAGGACTCCGGCCAACAGGCCGAACATGAGATGGGACATCTTCATATTTTCTCCTCCGACAAACAGTTGATTTGGTTTATGTAGACTAGCCCTCAGGCCAGCTTGGCGCAGTATCACAAACGTTATACACCGCCCACTACTGTGGATATCCACAATCCACGCGGGTTTCCGTCATTCTGCATGCTTCGCCTCCTTACGTTGCAGCCCGCTGACCGCCCCCCCATGCCCCACGATC
>NZ_JBXAST010000025.1:0-47428 GCF_058809645.1 Azospira sp. MPR-E4
ATGCTGCCCGCCCTCCCTTCTCGACTGTCGCTCTTCCTCGCCGCAGCCATCGCGCTGCTGGCCCCCGCCTGGGCCCAGGCCGCCCCCCAGGCGCCCCTGCCGATCCGCATCGGCGTGTACGGCCCCTTCACCGGCGGCTCCAGCCCCATGGGCCTGTCCATGCGCGACGGCATCCGCCTGGCGACGGCGGAGATCAACGCCGGCGGCGGCCTCCTGGGGCGCCCCCTGCAACTGGTGGAGCGGGACGACGAGGCCAACAACCAGCGGGGCAGCCGCATCGCCCAGGAGCTGGTGCAGATGAAGGTGACCGCCGCCGTGGGCATCGTCAATACCGGGGTGGCCCTGGCCAGCCAGCATTACTTCCAGGATGCCCGCATTCCGGTACTCACCGCCGTGGCCACCGGCTCCATCATCACCAAGCAGTTCCTGCAGCCCCACTACGCCGAGAACTATGTCTTCCGCGTCTCCAACAGCGACGCCATCCAGGCGGCCATGATCGTCGAGGAGGCGGTGGAGCGGCGCCGCTTCAAGCGCCTGGCCATCATCCACGACACCACCAACTACGGCCAGCTGGGCCGGGAGGACCTGGAGAAGGCCCTCACCGCCAAGGGCCTGAAGCCGGTCAGCATCGAGCATTTCAACCTGGGCGAGATCGATCTGACCCGCCAGCTGCAGCGGGCCCGGGAGGCGGGCGCCGAAGCCATCCTGGCCTACGGCATCGGTCCGGAACTGGCGGCCCTGGCCAACGGCCGCGCCAAGCTGCACTGGGAGGCGCCCCTCATCGGCGGCTGGACCCTTTCCATGTCCTCCTTCATCGACAACGCCGGCCCCAATGCGGAAGGGGCACGCATGCCCCTCACCTTCATCGACGAGGGCACCTCCCTGAAGCGACGCCAGTTCCTCGACGCCTACCTGAAGGCCAGCGGCGCCCCCCGCATCCCGGTGCCTTCGGCCGCGGCCCAGGGCTACGACGCCATGCTGCTGCTGGCTGCCGCCATCCGCCAGGCCGGCAGCACCGACGGCCCGCGCCTGAAGGCGGCCCTGGAGAACCTGCGGGACAAGGTGGAAGGGGTGGTGCAGATCTACGAGCGCCCCTTCAGCCCCAACGACCACGAAGCCATTGACCGGCTCGACACCCCGGTCATGGGCGAGGTCCGCGGCGGCCGGGTGGTCCATGCCTACGGCGTACGCCTGCGCCACGTGCCCTGAGCCACCCTCACCGGGGCCACCAGCCCGCCGAGGAGACTGCCAGGCCCCCCAGGCCCAGTCCTGCTCTATGTTGCAGTGCAATGTTGCACAATACGAACTGTGTTTTTACAATGTGGAAATTCGCTAGGCGAAGCTATCGTTTCGGTCTAAGCTAGGTGTTGCCGCCCCACCCGGTGCGCAACAAAAAAACGTCCTTCCAAATAGGAGACAAACCATGGCAGCACTGCCCGAAGTTCCCCAATCGGTTGATGCCGATCCCCAGGAAACCAAGGAATGGGTCGACGCCCTCGAAGGCGTGATCGAGAAGGAAGGCCCGGACCGGGCCCACTACCTGATCGAGAAGCTCATCGGACAGGCCCGTGAGGAAGGCGTGGACATTCCCTACAGCGCCACCACCGAATACATCAACACCATCCCCGCCGAGAAGCAGCCCAACTACCCGGGCAACCCGGACCTGGAAGAGCGCATCCGCTCCTACATCCGCTGGAACGCCATGGCCATGGTGGTACGGGCCAACAAGCACACCAACGTGGGCGGCCACATCGCCTCCTTCGCCTCCTCCGCCGTACTCTACGACGTGGGCTTCAACTGGTTCTGGAACGCCGCCTCCGACGACCATGGCGGCGACCTGATCTTCTTCCAGGGCCACTCCGTGCCCGGCGTCTACGCCCGTGCCTTCATGCTCGGCCGCCTGACCGAGGACCAGATGGACAACTTCCGCCAGGAAGTGGACGGCAAGGGCATCTCCTCCTACCCCCACCCCTGGCTGATGCCGGATTTCTGGCAGTTCCCCACCGTCTCCATGGGCCTGGGCCCCCTGCAGGCCATCTACCAGGCCCGCTTCATGAAGTACCTGCAGTGCCGCAACCTGGTGCAGACCGAAGGCCGCAAGGTGTGGGCCTTCCTCGGCGACGGCGAGGTGGACGAGGTGGAATCCCTCGGCGCCATCGGCATGGCCGCCCGGGAAAAGCTGGACAACCTGATTTTCGTCATCAACTGCAACCTGCAGCGCCTGGACGGCCCGGTGCGCGGCAACGGCAAGATCATCCAGGAACTGGAAGGCGACTTCCGCGGCGCCGGCTGGAACGTCATCAAGCTGATCTGGGGCACCCACTGGGACGCCCTCTTCGCCCGCGACAAGAAGGGCATCCTGAAGAAGCGCATGATGGAATGCGTGGACGGCGAGTACCAGACCTTCAAGGCCAAGGACGGCGCCTACGTGCGCGAGTACTTCTTCAACACGCCGGAACTGAAGGAACTGGTGGCCGACTGGACCGACGACGAAGTGTGGGCCCTGAACCGGGGTGGCCACGACATGTTCAAGATCTTCACCGCCTTCAAGGCCGCCACCGAACACAAGGGCAAGCCCACCCTGATCCTGGCCAAGACCATCAAGGGCTTCGGCATGGGCGAGGCCGGCGAGGCCCAGAACACCACCCACCAGACCAAGAAGATGGGCCACGAGGCCCTGCGTCGCATGCGCGACCGCTTCAACCTGCCGGTGCCGGACGACAAGATCGACGAGGTGCCCTACCTGAAGTTTGAGGAAGGCTCCCCCGAACTGACCTACATGCGGGAACGCCGCCTGGCCCTGGGCGGCTACCTGCCCCAGCGCCGCGAAAAGGCAGCCCCCCTGGCGGTGCCCGAGCTGGCCGCCTTCGAGGGCCTGCTCAAGGCCACCGGCGAAGGTCGGGAAATCTCCACCACCATGGCCATCGTGCGAGTCCTGTCCACCCTGCTCAAGGACAAGAACATCGGCCGCCACATCGTGCCCATCGTGCCGGATGAGTCCCGCACCTTCGGCATGGAAGGCATGTTCCGCCAGGTCGGCATCTGGAACCAGGAAGGCCAGAAGTACGTGCCCCAGGACCACGACCAGCTGATGTTCTACAAGGAATCCCAGGACGGCCAGATTCTGCAGGAAGGCATCAACGAGGCCGGCGCCATGGCCGACTGGATCGCCGCCGCCACCGCCTACAGCACCCACGGCGTGCAGATGGTGCCCTTCTACATCTGCTACTCCATGTTCGGCCTGCAGCGCACCATGGACCTCTGCTGGGCTGCCGGCGACCAGCGCGCCCGGGGCTTCCTGGTGGGCGGCACCGCCGGCCGCACCACCCTGAACGGCGAAGGCCTGCAGCATGAGGACGGCCATTCCCTGATCCTCTCCGGCCTGATCCCCAACTGCGTCTCCTACGACCCCACCTTCGCCTACGAAGTGGCCGTGATCATGCAGGACGGCCTGCGCCGCATGTTCAAGGAGCAGGAGGACGTCTATTACTACCTGACGGTGATGAACGAGAACTACGAGCACCCCGAAATGCCGGCCGGTGCCGAAGCCAACATCGTCAAGGGCATGTACCAGTTCAAGAAGGGCGCCGCCTCCGACGCTCCCCGCGTGCAGCTGCTGGGCTCCGGCACCATCTTCCGCGAAGTGATGGCCGCCGCCGAGCTGCTGAAGAACGACTGGGGCGTGGAAGCCGACCTGTGGTCCTGCCCCAGCTTCAACGAACTGGCCCGCAACGGCCAGGACACGGCCCGCTGGAACCTGCTGCACCCCCTGGAAAAGCCGAAGAAGAGCCACGTGGAAGAATGCCTGGACGACACCCGCGGTCCGGTCATCGCCTCCACCGACTACGTGCGCCTTTACTCCGAGCAGATCCGTCCCTTCATCAACCGCCGCTACGTCACCCTGGGCACCGACGGCTTCGGCCGCTCCGACACCCGGGAGAAGCTGCGCCACTTCTTCGAGGTGGATCGCCACTGGGTCGTCCTGGCCTCCCTCAAGGCCCTGGCCGACGATGGCCAGATCGAGCGCGAGAAGGTGGCTGCGGCCCTGGTCAAGTACGGCCTGGACCCCGAAAAGCTGAATCCCCAGACCTGCTAATCGCCTGACGGAGAAGAACAATGAGCCAAACCATTGAAGTGAAGGTCCCGGACATCGGCGATTTCAAGGATGTGCCGGTCATCGAAATTTTCGTCAAGCCGGGCGACACCGTGAAGGTGGAAGACCCCCTGTGCTCCCTGGAGTCCGACAAGGCCACCATGGACGTGCCCTCCTCCGCCGCCGGCGTGGTCAAGGAAGTGCGCGTCAAGGTCGGCGACAAGGTTTCCGAAGGCAGTGTGGTGGTGGTGCTGGAAGGCGCCACCGGTGCCGTGGCCGCCGTGGCTGCAGCCCCTGCGGCTGCCGCACCGGCACCGGCCGCCCCCGCGGTCATCCCGCCGGAGCTGGACGGCCCCGCGCCCACCAAGCCCTTCACCCCGGCCCCCACTGCCGCGCCCTACGGCCTGGCCCTGGGCGGCAAGGTGCACGCCTCTCCCTCGGTACGCGCCTTTGCCCGGGAACTGGGCGTGGATCTCTCCAAGGTCACCGCCACCGGCCCCAAGAGCCGCATCCAGGCCGAAGACGTGAAGGCCTACATCAAGGGCGTCATGTCCGGCCAGACCGTGGCCCCCACCCAGGTGGGCGGCGGCGGCATCACCGGCGGCGGCTCCCTGGACCTGCTGCCCTGGCCCAAGGTGGACTTCGCCAAGTTCGGCCCCATCGAAGCCAAGCCCCTCTCCCGCATCAAGAAGATTTCCGGCGCCAACCTGGCGCGCAACTGGGTGATGATCCCCGCCGTGACCTACCACGAGGACGCGGACATCACCGACCTGGAAGCCTTCCGGGTGCAGTTGAACAAGGAAAACGAAAAGAGCGGCCAGAAGCTGACCATGCTGGCCTTCATCATCAAGGCCTGCGTCAAGGTGCTGCAGCAGTTCCCCGAACTGAACACCTCCCTGGATGGCGACAACCTGGTGTACAAGAAGTACTACCACATCGGTTTCGCCGCCGACACGCCCAACGGCCTGGTGGTGCCGGTACTGAAGGACGCCGACAAGAAGGGCGTGCTGGAGATCGCCAAGGAAACCGGCGAACTGGCCAAGCTGGCCCGGGACGGCAAGCTGAAGCCCGCCGACATGCAGGGCGCCACCTTCACCATTTCTTCCGTCGGCGGCATCGGCGGCACGGCCTTCAGCCCCATCGTCAATGCGCCGGAAGTGGCCATCCTGGGCGTTTCCAAGTCCAGCATGAAGCCGGTGTGGAACGGCAAGGAATTCGTGCCGCGCCTGATCGTGCCCCTGTCCCTCTCCGCCGACCACCGCGTCATCGACGGCGCCCTGGCGACCCGCTTCAACGCCGAACTGGCCAAGCTGCTGGCGGATTTCCGCCGGGTCATGCTGTAAGGGAGAGAGAACATGAGCCAACTGGTTGAAGTGAAAGTACCGGATATCGGCGACTTCAAGGACGTGCCCGTCATTGAAGTGTTCGTCAAGGTCGGCGACACGGTGAAGGTGGAAGACCCCCTGGTCTCCCTGGAGTCGGACAAGGCCACCATGGACGTGCCCTCGTCGGCTGCCGGCGTGGTCAAGGAAATCAAGGTCAAGCTGGGCGACAAGGTGGCCGAAGGCACGGTGATCGTGGTGGTGGAAGCCGGCGCGGCTGCCGCAGCCCCGGCACCCCAGCCCGCCGCCCCGGCGGCAGCGCCCGCTCCTGCAGCAACTCCTGCCCCCGTGGCTGGAAGCCACAGCGGCGGTGCCGACGTCGAATGCGACATGCTGGTGCTGGGCGCCGGCCCCGGCGGCTACTCCGCCGCCTTCCGCTCTGCCGACCTGGGCCTCAAGACCGTGCTGGTGGAACGCTACCCGACCCTGGGCGGCGTCTGCCTCAACGTCGGCTGCATTCCCTCCAAGGCCCTGTTGCATGTGGCCGCGGTACTGGAAGAAGCCCAGCACCTGGCCGACTGCGGCGTCACCTTCGCCGCCCCCCAGGTGGATGTGGACAAGCTGCGCGCCCACAAGGAAAAGGTCGTCGGCAAGCTCACCGGCGGTCTCGCCGGCATGGCCAAGGGCCGCAAGGTGCAGCACGTGCAGGGCGTCGGGGCTTTCATCGACCCGCACCACATCGAAGTCACCGCGGCCGACGGCAAGAAGCAGGTGGTGAAGTTCAAGAACGCCATCATCGCCGCCGGCTCCCAGCCCGTGGCCCTGCCCTTCATGCCCAAGGACGATCCCCGGGTCATCGACTCCACCGGCGCCCTGGAACTGCGCTCGGTGCCGAAGAAGATGCTGGTCATCGGCGGCGGCATCATCGGCCTGGAAATGGCCACGGTGTACAGCGCCCTGGGCGCCCGCATCACCGTGGTGGAACTGGGCCCGGGTCTGATGCCCGGCGCCGACCGGGATCTGGTCAAGGTCTGGGAGAAGAAGAACGCCCAGCGCTTCGACCGCATCCTGCTGGCCACCGGCGTCACCGCCGCCGAAGCAAAGGCCGAAGGTATCGAGGTCACCTACTCCACCGGCGAGAAGGAAGCCTTCGACCTGGTGCTGGTGGCGGTCGGCCGTACTCCCAACGGCAAGAAGATCGCCGCCGACAAGGCCGGCGTCGCCGTCACCGACCGGGGCTTCATCAATGTCGATGCCCAGATGCGCACCAACGTGCCCCACATCTTCGCCATCGGCGACATCGTCGGCCAGCCCATGCTGGCCCACAAGGCAGTGCATGAAGCCCACGTCGCCGCCGAAGTCGCCGCCGGCGAGAAGGCTGCCTTCGACGCCCTGCAGATTCCCAGCGTGGCCTACACCCATCCGGAAATCGCCTGGGCCGGCAAGACCGAAGACCAGCTCAAGAACGATGGCATAAAGTTTGAAAAAGCCGTGTTCCCCTGGGCGGCCAGCGGCCGGGCCATCGCCAACGGCGCCGAGGAAGGCTTCACCAAGCTCTTGTTCGACGCCGAAAGCCATCGCCTGCTGGGCGGCGGCATCGTCGGCATGAACGCCGGCGACCTCATCGGCGAAGTCTGCCTGGCCGTGGAAATGGGCTGCGATGCAGTGGATATCGGCAAGACCATCCACCCCCATCCGACCCTCTGCGAATCCATCGGCATGGCGGCGGAAGTGGCCCACGGCAGCTGCACCGACCTGCCGCCGATGAAAAAGAAATAAGCCGGCCGCCACCTGCCGGCAAGCATCACCCCGCAAGGCCGCCCACCCCGGGCGGCCTTTTACTTTTTGCGCAAAACCGGGGGGAACCCCGAGACTCCTTAATTTTCAAAGAAAAAAGGAATAGACTCCTCCCCTTATTGCACCTGCGTGACAGACCATCATGCTTAACTGGATCACTTCCCGATTCAAGAACTCCGGCAGCGACCACCCCCTGGGCAGCGACAAGGGCATCGACGAGTATCTGGCCCAGATACCCCGCGCCAATCCCCAAAGTGCCCTACAGGATGTGGATCAGTGGCTGGAGCAGGTTGAGCAACTCACCATCGAGATATCCCCCGAGGGCGCCGCCCATGCCATTGAGCGGCTGGACGAATCCATCCGCTCATCTCGAGACGAGGCGTGGGACAACTATTTCAACGACAACCGTCAAGACTACCTGGCGGACCGGCTGCTGAAAGCCCTGGAGCTGCACTACCGCCACCTGCACCGGGCCTACCGCCAATCCCTCGCAGCACTGCTCCAGCAGGCAGCCCAATCCGGCAAGGAAGGCGACCGGGTCCAGCTGACCCGGCTGGCGGTACGCGCCATGCAAGCCCTGGTGCTGGGTAAAAAAATCGGCCAGTTCAATTATGTCGGGCCGGATGCCCAGTGGTGGCAGACCTGCCACGAGCTGCTTTTCATGGCGCGAAACCAAGGCATCCTCCATGGCAAGGTCAATGCCTATCCCGACAGCCCCGAAGCCACCAGCGTCTGGCGGGAGTACCTGGTCGGCGTACTGTTCGAGGCCATTCCCCTGTCCAACCTGACGCCGCCCCAAATGGAGGCCATCGAGCGCACCATCCGCAAGGTGGAAAGCCATTGCCTGTTCATCGACACCTTCACCTCCCAGACACCATTCCGCATCAACCTGGAGGCCACTGATGGCCCCAGCCGCTGCGCTCCCGGTCAGGAGACAGGCCCGTCCTGGCGATATTTCGGTCCCGGACCAGCCCAGATGCAGTTGATGAAATTACGGGCCAGCATTCAGAGTACCGGTCGCATTCCCGAGTGGCTGGCTAACTGCCCCTGCAATGCCCGCACCCTTCTGGATTTGCTGCACCTGCTGATCCAGCATTGGTCCCTGACGCCCCCGTCACGGCAGCAGGAACGCATCCCGCTCGCCAGCAACCTGCTGGTAGTCAGTGGGCTGACCCTGGCCCGACGCGCTGTCGCTGCAGCCGAATTTGCCCGCTCCGGCCGCAGTCTGGACTACAAGGGGCATGTGCGCATCCTGGATCTGTACCGGGTCGAAGGCGGTGCCCGCCCGGAAGACGCGGAGGCGCCCGCCGCCCCCAAAACGCCCCTGGAAACCCTAGCAGCCCTGGAAAGCACCGGCATCCAGCAGGTCGCTGACACCTGGGAAGGCCTGGACATCAGTGCAGCCGGCCTGGGCGCACGGCTGCCCTTCCGCCGTCCCTGGCACAGCATCGGCGCCCTGCTGGGCTACCGTATCGAGAACGAAATCGACTGGAGGGTTGGCATCATCCGCCGTCTCGGCCGCAGTCATGGCCGGCCCAATGCCGGCCTGACCGTCTTCCCGGGCATTCCGGCCTGCGCCCAGGTGCAGCTGGCAGACAAGAATGCCGAATGCCCCTGGGGCGAGCAGATCCCCGAAGCCATGGGCCTGGGGCTGCTCGATGCCATCTTGGTGTCCCGGGAGGAGCGCCTGTTGCTGGTGCCCCCAGACACCTACACCCCGGACCGCCGGGCCGACCTCATCATCGGCGGCAAGCGCCAGCCCATCCGCCTGGCCGGCATCCAGGAGAGCGGCCCCGACTACCAGCTCATCCTCTACCGGGAAAATGAGGCCTGAGTCCGCCGGCGGCCAATCCCTCCGGTAAAATAGGGCTTTTCCAGCCCCCCCACCGGATTCCCCCATGACCCAGGACGAACTCAAGCAGGCAGTGGCCCGTGCCGCTGCCGATTACGTGGCCAGCCGCGTCGCCGAAGATGCCATCATCGGCGTCGGCACCGGCTCCACCGCCAACTGTTTCATCGACGCCCTGGCCGCCATGAAGGGCCGCTTCCGGGGCGCCGTGGCCAGCTCCGAAGCCACGGCCGCCCGCCTCAAGGGCCACGGTATCCCGGTGCTGGACCTCAACGACGTCAGTACCATGCCCGTGTATGTGGATGGTGCCGACGAGGTGACGCCCAAGCTGCACATGATCAAGGGTGGCGGTGGCGCCCTGACCCGGGAGAAGATCGTGGCCGCCGTGGCCGAAACCTTCATCTGCATCGCCGACGGCTCCAAGCTGGTCCAGGCCCTGGGCAAGTTCCCCCTGCCGGTGGAAGTGATCCCCATGGCCCGGGCCCAGGTGGCGCGGGAGCTGGCCAAGCTGGGGGGCACGCCGAAGCTGCGCGAGGGCTTCCTCACCGACAACGGCAACATCATTCTCGATGTACACGGCCTCTCCATCGCCGATCCGGTGGATCTGGAAAGCCGCATCAACCAGATCGTCGGCGTCGTGACCAACGGCCTCTTTGCCCGTCGCGGTGCCGACATCCTGCTGCTGGGGACCCCGGAAGGGGTCAAGACACTTAGCGCTTGACCGGAACGGCGGGGGCACTGAAACTTCCCTGTCACATTAGCCTGCTAACGTTGCCGGTTCTGACCCCAACAGGACCGCGACCATGGAAGCCATGAGCGAACATACCTACAAGCAATTCGATATCGAGCTGGAAAGCCTGCGCACCCGTGTGCTGCAGATGGGCGGACTGGTCGAGCAACAGGTGAAGAAGGCCATGCAGGGCCTCTACGCTGCCGATACCAGCCTGCTCGAAGCGGTGGTCCGGGAGGATGCCCGGGTGAACCAGCTGGAAATCGAACTGGACGAAGCCTGCAACCAGGTCATTGCCAAGCGCCAGCCCACCGCCATCGACCTGCGCATGATCACCACCGTGATCAAGGCCATTTCCGATCTGGAGCGCATCGGCGACAAGGCCCACAAGATCGGCCGCCTGGGCCTGGCCCTCAACGCCCAGCACACCTCCTTCACCCCGGACGTGGAACTGCGGCACATGGCCGACCTGTCCCTGGAGATGCTGCACACGGCCCTGGACGCCTTTGCCCGCCTCAACGTCACGGCTGCCGCCGAAGTGGTGCACCAGGACGAGGCGGTGAACGTGGAATACAGCTCCGTGGTGCGCCAGCTCATCACCTACATGATGGAAGACCCCCGCACCATCTCCCGCTCCCTGGACATCATGTCCATCGCCAAGGCCATCGAGCGGGTCGGCGACCACGCCAAGAACATCGCCGAATACGTGATCTACATGGTCAAGGGCCTCAACGTGCGCCACGCCACCCTGGAAGAGATCGACCGGGAAATCGCCAACAGCTAATTCCTTACTCCCCGGCCATGCCCCGGCCAACAAAAAGGCCGCAGATCGAAGGATCTGCGGCCTTTTTGTTGGGGGTGCTGCCGGGAATCAGGCGGCCGGCGGCACGTAGCCCTGCACCTGTTCGGCGCCTTCGCCGAAGAAGTGCTTTTCCAGCTGCTCGGCCAGGTACTGGCGATGGCGCTGGTCGGCCAGGTTGAGACGGTTCTCGTTGATAATCATGGTCTGCAGGCGAATCCACTGCTGCCAGGCTTCCTTGGAGACGTTCTCGAAAATGCGTTTGCCCAGTTCGCCCGGATAGGGGGCGAAATCCAGGCCTTCGGCCTCCCGGCCCAGCTTGATGCAGTTGACGGTTCTTGCCATGGTGCTTCCTCCAGAAATTGGTTGGGGATGATTATATCGCGAGGCCGCCGCCGTACCGCCAAAGCCCCCAGTCACTGTGGGGCCATGGGGCGCGAGGTCTACTTGCCCAGACTCTTCATCAGCACCTTGGAGCGGCGCTGCAGGTTGTACATGTGGCGCTTTTCTTCCGGCAGCTCGTCCACCGAGGCCAGGGCAAAGCCCCGTTCGATGAACCAGTGGGTAGTGCGGGTGGTGAGCACGAACAGCCGCTTCACCCCGGCCGCCTTGGCCTTGACCTCGATGTGCTGCATCAGGCGTTCGCCGTAGCCCCAGCGGCGATGTTCCGGCGAGACTGCCAGGCAGGCCAGCTCCGCCGTCTTTGCCTTCTGCCCGTCTTCCGCGTAGGGGTAGAGGGCGGCGCAGCCGACGATGACGCCATCGTGCTCCACCACCGAGAAGCGGCCGATTTCCCGCTCCAGCAGCTCCCGGGGCCGGTGCACCAGGGTGCCGTCCTCTTCCAGGGGGGCGATCAGGCCCACCAGGCCGCCGATGTCGTCGGGCTTGGCATCCCGCAGGGTATCCAGGGGGTCCCGGGTGACCACGGTACCGACGCCGTCGTGGGTGAACAACTCGTGCAGGACGGCGCCGTCCAGTTCATAGCCGATGATATGCACCCGGCCCACGCCCCGCCGGCTGGCGCGCACGGCACAGGGCAGGTAGCGCTTCAGGTCCGGCGACAGCCATTCGCCGACCCGGGCCAGCTGTTCCGCCGCATCGGCAGTCAGCTCGTCCAGCAGATTGCCCTCCGCATCGGTGGCGCCCTGGCTGTCGGTGAGGAAAATCAGCTTGTCCGCCCCCAGGGCCTTGGCCGCCTCCTCCGCCACTTCCTCCATGGAAAGGTTGAAGATTTCGCCGGTGGGACTGGCCCCCAGGTTGGAGAGCAGGACGATGTTGCCCAGGCCCAGCTGGGCCTTCAGCCCTTCCGCGTCGATCTTGCGCACGGCGCCGGTGTATTGCAGGTCCACCCCGTCCAGCACCCCCATGGGGCGGGCGGTGATGAAGTTGCCGCCCACCACCCGGATGGTGTTGCCGGCCATGGGCGTGTTGGGCAGCCCCTGGGAAAGGAGGGCCTCCACTTCCAGGTACACGCTGCCGACGGCATCGATGACGCAGTCCAGGGTATCCGCATCGGTGATGCGCTGGCCGGCGTGGAAGCGGCTTTCCAGGCCCTTCTCCTGCAACTCTTCCTCGATCTGGGGGCGGGAGCCATGCACCAGCACCAGGCGCACCCCCAGGTTGGCCAGCAGGCTGACGTCGTAGGCGAAGGTGCGGGCCAGGGGGCCGGAGATGGACTTGCCGCCGAAAGCGACGACGAAGGTCTTGCCGCGGAAGGCATTGACGTAGGGCGCGACGGAACGGAACCAGGCGACGAACTGGGCGGCGTTGGGCAGGGCGTTATCGGTCATGGGCGGGCTGTTCTGAGGGCAAGCGCACGATGGGCAAGGGGAGACTTTACGACAGTCTCATTTCTTTTTCCCGCTCTTGGCAGGGTCTTTTTTCAACGACCTTTCCAGATGCTCGCACAGCGTGCGCAAGACATGGATGCGGGCGTAGTTCTTGTCGTTGGCCGGCACCAGGGTCCAGGGGGCGATTTCGGTGCTGGTGCGGTCCACCATGTCGCACACCGCCTGCTCGTAGTCGTCCCACTTTTCCCGGTTGCGCCAGTCTTCGTCGGTGATCTTGAAGCGCTTGAAGCGGGTGTCCTCCCGCTCCTTGAAGCGGCGGTACTGCTCGTCCTTGCTGATGGCCAGCCAGAACTTGGCGACCACGGCACCGTCCCGCACCAGCTGGTCCTCGAAGTCGTTGATCTCGGCGTAGGCCCGCATCCAGTCGGCCTCGCCGCAAAAGCCCTCGACCCGCTCCACCAGCACCCGGCCGTACCAGGAACGGTCGAAGATGGTGACCCGGCCGTGACGCGGCACCTGGCGCCAGAAGCGCCACAGGTAGGGCTGGGCCCGCTCTTCCTCGGTGGGAGCGGCGATGGGCACGATGCGGTACTGGCGGGCATCCAGGGCGCTGGTGATGCGGCGGATGGTGCCGCCCTTGCCGGCGGCGTCGTTGCCCTCGAAGACGGCGATGAGGGAACGGCCCTGGAAGCGCTCGTCCCGGCACAGGGCGTTGAGCCGGCCCTGCCACTCGGCCAGCTCGCTTTCGTACTTCTTCTTGGCCAGGGCCTTGGACATGTCCAGGGCGGTGAGCAGATTCTCCCCGGGCACCGGCCGCTGAAAGGGGGCGGCGGCGATGCGCAGGTTGCTGTCCGGCCGGGCCAGGCGGCGGCGCATGGCATCCAGCACGATGCGGCCCACGGCCAGGGAACGGTAGCGCTCGTCGAAGCCGTCCACCACCACCCAGGGGGCATTGCCGGTGCTGCTGTGGCGCAGGGCGTGTTCGGAGACTTCCCGGTATTCGTCGTAATGCTCGTAGCGCCACCAGTCCTGCTCGCTCACCCGCCAGCTCTGCTTGGGGTCCTTGGAGAGGGCCTTGAGACGCTTTTTCTGGTCGTTCTTGGAAAGGTGGAACCAGAACTTGATGAGCAGGGCGCCTTCGTCGGTGAGCATCTTCTCGAAGCGGACGATCTCCTCCAGGCGCTGGTCCAGCTCGGAAGCCTTGAAGGTGCCGTTCACCCGGCCCTGGATGGGGTCGGTGTACCAGTTGCCGAACATGATGCCGACCCGGCCCTTGGGCGGCAGGGAACGCCAGAAGCGCCACATGGGCGGCCGCTCCCGCTCCTCGTCGGAGGGTGGCGGGAAGGCGTGGGTATCGATGTGACGCGGGTCCATCCAGGAGTTGAGCAGATTCACCGTCTCGCCCTTGCCGGCCCCGTCCACGCCGTTCACCAGGATGATCACCGGGAAGCGCTTGGCCTGCAGCACGTCGTACTGGGCATCCAGCAGGTCTGCCCGCAGCTGGGGCACCTGGGCGTCGAAATCCTTCTTGTCGACCCGGTGTTCCAGTTCCGCCGATTCAAACATGACTCAACCTCCCCTGAAATCGCCCCACAGGGCCTGAATCGCTGCCAGGGCCGCCAGGCCCGCCGTTTCGGTACGCAACACCCGGGGGCCCAGGCTCACCGGAGTGAAGCCGGCGGCCACCGCCGCCTCCGCCTCCTCCGGCGCCAAGCCGCCTTCGGCCCCCACCAGCAGGGACACGGGACCATCCGGCGGCGCCATGGCCGCCAGGGACACGGCGGCGCCGGGCAGCAGCACCAAGCGCCGGGAAGCGCTCTCCGCCTGGCCCAGGGCCCGCTCCAAAGGCAATAGGGGCGCCACTTCCGGCAGCCGGTTGCGGCCGCACTGTTCACAGGCGGAAACAGCGACGCCACGCCAGTGCTCCAGGCGCTTGGCCGCCCGCTCGCCATCCAGGCGCACCACGCTGCGCCGGCTGGAGACCGGCTGGAAGCGGCTGACGCCCAGCTCCACCGCCTTCTGCAGGGTGAAGTCCATCTTGTCCCCGCCCTGCAGGGCCTGGATCAGGGTCAGGGCCAGGGGCGACTCGCATTCCCGGGGCTGGTGCTCGCCCAGGCGCACCCGCACCCGGTCCTTGGCCACGGCCTCGATGCAGGCGCCGTACTCGCCGCCCCGGCCGTCGAAGAGGATGAGGCCGTCGCCGGCCTGCAGGCGCAATACCCGGGCGGCATGACGGGCCGGACCTTCGGGCAGGTCCACGGAGGCCCCGGGACTCAGGCTGAGGGCCTCGGGGGAGCAGAAAAAGCGGGGATCGGTCATCGTGCTATTATAGGCGCGCGCGCCCTTACGTCGCCCATTCCCGTGCATCCACGGGGCTTGCGGGCCAGTTCCAGAGAATCGGGGCCGCTCTGCCATACCCTGACAGAAAGCGAGTTTCCCCATGGTCAGCCTCACCACGCCGCTCTGCGACTTCGGTTGGCAAGCGCCGGATTTCCTCCTCCCCGGCACCGACGGCCGCCAGCACGGCCCGGCCAGCGCCCGGGGTCCCCGGGGCCTGCTGGTGATGTTCATCTGCAACCACTGCCCCTACGTCAAAGCCATTCTCGAGCGCCTGGTGCGGGACTGCCGGGAACTGCGCGACCACCACGGCATCGGCAGCATTGCCGTCATGAGCAACGACACGGCGGCCTACCCGGAAGACGGCTTTGCCCAGATGCAGGCCCTGGCCAGCCAGTGGGACCTGCCCTTCCCCTATGTGCTGGACGACAGCCAGGCCGTGGCCCGGGCCTACGGCGCCGTGTGCACCCCGGATTTCTTCGGCTTCAACGCCGACCTGCAACTGCAGTACCGGGGCCGTCTGGACGACACGGGCCGCAATGCCCCCCGCCCCGATGCCCGCCGGGAGCTGTTCGAGGCCATGACCCTGGTGGCCGCCGGCGGCCGCGGCCCGGCGGAGCAGACGCCGAGCATCGGCTGTTCCCTGAAATGGCGTGACACCTGAGCCGGAGCCGTTCCATGCGCTACGCCGACAACGCCAACCGGCACACGGTTGAAACGGTCATCGCAGCCGTACACCAGGTGGCCCGGGAAGCCATCGTGCCCCGTTTTATGAAGGCCATCCACCACCGCAAGGATGACGGCACCCTGCTCTCGGAAGCGGACCTGGCGTGCCAGAGCTTTCTCCTGCAGCGCCTGCCGGAAATCGTGCCCTGCCCGGTGATCGGCGAGGAAATGAGCCGGGCCGAACAGGAAGCCGCCCTGGAGGCAGGCAACGGGGACGTGTGGTGCATCGATCCCATCGACGGCACCACCAACTTCGTCAATGGCCTGCCCGTCTTCGCCGTCTCCATCGCCCTGCTGCGGGAGCGCAAGCCCCGCCTGGGCATCACTTACAACCCCATCACCAACGAACTGTTCTATGCCTGGGAGGGCGGTGGCGCCTACGTGAACGGCAAGCGCCTGCCCCTGCGCCGGGTGGCCGGCAGCCTGGACCAGGCGGTGGCCAATGTGGACCTGAAACGCCTGCCCCGAGAACTGGCCGTCCGCATCGCCACGGCACCGCCCTTCTTCTCCCAGCGTAATTTCGGCAGCAGCGCCCTGGAGTGGTGCCAGGTGGCCGCGGGCCGCATCGACGTGGCGGTGCACGGCGGCCAGATGCTGTGGGATTACGCCGCCGGCTGTCTGATCCTGAAGGAAGCGGGCGGCCAAATGTGCACCCTGGAGCAGGACGACTTCCACGCCGACGACCTGTGGCGCCGGCGCATCGTCGCCGCCCTGGACCCCGGCGTCTTCGCCGCCTGGCGGGACTGGCTGCGGGCCGGCCTCTAGGCCGCCGGCCCGCCCCGTGCTCAGGCGGGCTTGCGGATTTCCCGGTCGGGACGACCGATGTAATAGCCCTGGGCCATGTCCATGCCCATGCGCTTCAACTCGTCCAGTACCTCGCCGGTCTCGACGAATTCGGCAATGACCTGGATGCCCAGTTCGTGGGCCAGGGACTGCATGCTCTGGACGAAGGCCCGATCCTTGGTGCTGTGCAGGATATTGACCACGAAGTCCCCCTCCACCTTGAGGAAATCCACCGGGAAGCGGCGCAGGTAGTGGAAGGAGGAGAAGCCTGAACCGAAGTCGTCGATGGCCAGCTTGAAGCCGTCGAACTTCAGGTCGTTGAGGAAGCGCTCCATCAGGGCCAGGTTCTTCACCGTATCCCGCTCGGTGATCTCGAAGACGATGCGCTCCGGCGGAATACCGGAATCGGCCACGATCTGGCGCAGGGAGCGGGCGAACTCGTTGAGCACCATGGCCCGGGGCGAGAGGTTGAGGAAGATGTAGCCCTCGTGCCCTTCCGCCGCCAGCTTCTGCAGGGCCAGTTCGATCACCAGGCAGTCGAGGCGGTGGATGACACCGATTTTCTCGGCGATCTCGACGAACTCGTCGGCCCGCATGATTTCCCCGTCCACCTCGATGCGGGACAGCACTTCGTAGCCCACCACCACGCCGGCCTGGACATCCAGGATGGGCTGGAAGAAGGGAATCAGCCGCCGTTCGTCGATGGCCTTGAGGATGGTGACGCTCTTCTGGGAGATGTCGCGGAACACTTCCATGACGTCGTCCGCCGTGGGAATGGCGACCCGCTCCTTACCCTCCGCCTTGGCCTTGTACATCATGTTGTCGGCGAAGAGGAAGAGGTCCTTGGGCTCGGTGGCGTGGTCCGGATACACGGCCAGGCCGATGGAAGCAGTGCCGTGCACCACGTCGCCGTTGAAGGCGGTGACGCTGCTCTGCCGGGAGGCCTCGAGAATGCGCTGGGCGATGACGGAGGTCTGCTCCAGGTCGGCCTCGGGCAGGATCACCACGAACTCGTCGCCGCCGTAGCGGGCGAAGATGTCGCCGCTGCGCAGCACCTGCCGCACCTCCCGGGCGAAGGCCTGGAGGAATTTGTCGCCCACCGCATGGCCGTAGTTGTCGTTGACCAGCTTGAAGTTGTCCAGGTCGATCAGCAGCAGGCCGAAATGCTCGTCGTGGCGGGAGGAACGGTCGATCTCGTAGCCGATCATTTCCCAGAACACCCGCTGGTTGAAGAGGTCCGTCAGGGGGTCCCGGGTGGCGTAGTACTCCAGGTCCTTGGTGTACTTGTAGATGGCCTTCACCGACCCCACCACATTGAGCAGGGTGGACAGCACGGAATCGAGCACCAGGTGGCGGGTATCGTCCTCCAGTTCGTCAGCCTGGACGCCGATACCGACGATGCCGCCGATCTTCGGCGTATCGACGAAGAAGGACTTAACCCGCAGCTGCACCTCCTCCTCCGCCAGCTCCACCTTCTCGCCACCGGGCTTGGCCACGTGGTGGTTGATGGTGAAGGAGGTGATGACGGAGAAGCGGGGATTCTGCTTCAGCACTTCCCGGATGTGGCTCTCCACCCGCTGCTTGGTGGCGGCGGAGGGCTCCCGATACCAGAAAATCTCCAGGTCGAAGAGCTCGTCGTCGATCTGGAAGATGGAGAAAAGCACGTGGGCGTTCATCACCTTGTTGATGTCCACCACCAGGTGATTCACGTACTCGGTCCAGTCGCGGATGATGTCCGAGGTGATGACGAACTTCTCCAGCAGGCCGATCTCGAACTTGAGCATGTCCTTGTCCACCGCCACGGCCCGCAGCTTTGCCACCAGCTCCTCGACGGCGCAGACGATGCGGGTCAGCTCGGCGAAGCCGGGGCGGCTGCCGCGCAGTTCCAGCTTGCGCAGGTCCGATACCGCATTGACGCCGGCCACGCCCTCCTCCACATGGCGCAGGGCGCCTTCCAGCCGGTGGTTCACCCACCACACGGCTAGCAGCGCCAGCAGCAGGCCCAGGGGCATGAGAATGGCCAGGGACCAGGAAAATTCGGCCCGGGCCTGGTCCACCAGGCCGCCCACGTTCTGCCGCACTTCTATCAGGCCCAGCACGTCGCCCACGGCGGCGTTGTCGTGACAGCGCAGACAGCGGTTTTCCGCCTGCAGGGGATAGATGAAGCGGATGAAGGAGCCCTGCATGGACTCCTGGGGCTTGCCGGCGGAAAAACCCTGGCGCAGCAGTTCATCCAGGGGCGGCTGCTCGATGGCGCCGAAGAGGGCCTCGACCTTGGGGCCCCGATAGATTTCCACGGTGGCGTTGGAACCCCGGGTGGCGTCGCGCATGCCCTGGAGGAATTTTTCCACCTGGTCGCGGCGCCAGCCGGTGCTCATCAACTCGTACATGGAGACGAATGCCATGCGCGCCATGGTGTTGGCGCCTTCCCGGGCATGATCCCGTACGGTGCTGTCGAAGGAGCGGCTGACGGCCCAATAGCTGCCGCCAAAAAAGAGCAACCCAACCAGGATGGAGGTCGCCAGGACGAACGTTCGGATTTTCATGGGGTTCCCTGAGCCAAGCTTTATATTTGTATGACATCGAAGGAGGCACCCCCGTACCTCCCTATGCTGTCGGCAAATTACTATACCCCCCCGCCAGGAGCAAGCCGGAAAGCGCAAATCCGGCCCATGGAATCTGGGATAATGGCGCCTGTCCCCCCTGCCAGCACCCCGGCCCCAGCCATGTCCCTGCGCCGCGAAACCCACCTTCAGGCGACCGTTGTCGTCGTCTTCTTTTCCCTGGCCGTCAGCCTGGGGCTGGCCAACATCTATCTATCCCACAGCGAGGAGGCGGCGGTACGCGTCCGCACCTTCCAGGAACTGCGGGCCGTGGCCGACCTCAAGGCCCAGCAGGTGGCCGCCTGGCGCAGCGAACGGCAGGCCCAGGCAAAATCGTGGCAGGACAGCCTGCACCTGGAGCGCCTGCTCGAGGCCCCGGGCAAGGCGGCCGAGCTCCAGGCCAACCTGCAGAAGAGTCTGGGCCCCCTGGCCGAATTGCCGGAGAACCGGGCCTACCTGCTGCTCGACGACGACGGACGGGTGCGCTTCAGCACCGCCGCCCCACCCCAGGACAGCAGCGTCAGCGAAGCCACCCGGGACCTGCTGAAGGTCGCCGAATACAGCGACCAGCCCCAGCTAAGCGACCTGCAGCTGGACCCCCAGGGCCATGCCTTCATCGACCTGGCCGCCGTCATCCGCAGCCCCCGCAGCGGCCAGCGTCTGGCCTTCCTGGTGCAGCGGATCGACCCCGGCGCCGTCCTCTTTCCCCTCATCCAGGCCCGTCCGGTGCCCAGCGCCACCGCCGAGACCCTTCTGCTGCGCCAGGACGAAAGCGACTTCCTGGTGCTCAACGAACTGCGCCACCGCCAGGACACGGCCCTCAAGCTGCACCTGCGGCGGGAGGAAAGCATGCTCGGCGCCCCGGCCACGGCCGCGCCCCAGCAGGAGGGTGTCGACTACCGCCGCCAGCTGACCCTGGCCACCAGCCAGCAGGTGGCGGATACCCCCTGGATCCTGGTGACCAAGGTGGATGCGGAGGAAATCCTCTCCCCGGTGCGCCAGCGCAATTTCCTCACCTACGGCGTCTCCCTGCTGTTGCTGGCCGGGGGTGGCGCCTTCACCCTGTACCTGCTGCGCCAGCAGCGCAAGTTCTTCGCCGAGCGCCACGAACGGGAACAACTGGCGGCGGAGGAACTGCAGCGCACCCAGGACCGCCTGCTGGAAGCCCAGCGCATCGGCCACATCGGCAGCTGGGAGCGGGACCTGCGCAGTGGCCGCCTCTGGTGTTCCGAGGAAGCCTACCGCCTGGTGGGCCTGGACCCGAGCGAGCCCCTGACCTACGCCCACTTCCTGGAACTGGTGCACCCGGAGGACCGGGACAAGGTGCAACAGGCCACCGACCACAACGCGGCCAAGGAGGAAACCTTCGCCGTCGAGTACCGGGTGCTGCTGCAGGACGGTCGCCTGCGCCACTTCATCAACCGGGGCCGGCTCTTCTGGGACGCCCGGGGCCAGCCCCTGCGGGCCAGTGGCACCACCCAGGACATTACCGAACGCAAGCTGGCGGAAGAAGAATACCGGCGCCAGTCCACCCAGCTGCGGGCGGTGCTGCAGAACATGCCCCAGGGCATCAGCGTCTTCGACGAGCATCTGCGCCTGCAATTGTGGAACGAAGGCATGCGGGAAGTCCTGGGCCTGCCCGCCGAAGCCCTCTACCGCGGGGTGCCCTTCGAGGACCTGGTGCGCTATCCGGCCCAGCGGGGCGAGTACGGCCCCGGCGATCCGGAACAGCACGTGCAGGAACGGAAGGCCCTGGCCATGCAGTTCAAGCCCCACCGTTTCGAGCGTACCCGCCTGGACGGGCGCACCACCCTGGTCCAGGGAGAACCCCTCTTCGACGACGGCCAGCTCACCGGCTTCATCACCACCTACACCGACATCAGCGAAAGCAAGCGCAACGAACAGGCCCTGCGCAACCAGAACGCCATCCTGCAGAACATCCTGGAGAACCTGCCGGACGGCGTCAGCCTGTACGACCCGGAGCAGCGCATGATCGCCTGCAACGAGCGCTTCCGCACCCTGCTGGACCTGCCCGACACCCTCTTCGCCCAGGGCTACCCGACCCTGGAGGACATGGTCCGCTTCAACGCCCGCCGCGGCGAATACGGTCCGGGGGACGAAGAACGGCGCACCCGGGGCGTGCTGCGGGCCCTGCAGCGGCCCAACAACACCGCCGTCCTGCGGGAGCGGCCCGACGGCACGGTGCTGGAGATCCGCCAGGTCAACCTGGGGGACGGCAGCACCATCATCATCTACACCGACATCACCGCCCGCCACCGGGCCGAAGCCGAGCTGAAACTGGCGGAAAAGGTCTTCGCCAACAGCCCGGAAGCCATCATGATCTGCGACCAGGGCAACCGCATCATCTCGGTGAACCGGGCCTTCTGCGACATCACCGGCTACGCCCAGGAGGAAGTGCTGGGCCAGGATCCGCGCATGCTGGCCTCGGGCCGCCACGACAAGGACTTCTACCGGCAGATGTGGGAAATCCTGCGGGACACCGGCGCCTGGGCCGGGGAAATCTGGGACCGGCGCAAGAACGGTGAGATCTACCCAAAGTGGATGACCATCAACGCCGTGCACGACACCCAGAGCGGCGCCCTCACCCACTACATCACCCTCTTCTCCGACATCACCGAGCGCAAGGAGACCGAGGCCCGCATCCACCACCTGGCCCACCACGACCCCCTCACCGGCCTGCCCAACCGCTTCACCCTGGAAGCCCGCCTGGAGCAGTCCCTGGCCGATGCCCGGCGCCATGGCCACAAGGTGGCGGTGATGTTCATGGACCTGGACCGCTTCAAGACCATCAACGACTCCCTCGGCCACGCCGTGGGCGACTCCCTGCTCATGGAAATCGCCCACCGCCTGCGCTCCGCCGTGCGGGAATCGGACACGGTGGCCCGCCTCGGCGGCGACGAGTTCGTGGTGGTGCTGCCCGACGTGGAAGGGGCCAACGATGCGGCCCACGTGGCCGGCAAGATCATCGAGGACGTGGCCCGCAGCCTGCGGGTCGGCGCCCACGAGCTGCACACCTCCGCCTCCATCGGCATCAGCCTCTATCCGGACGACGGCGAAACGGTGCCGACGGTGATGCAGAACGCCGACACCGCCATGTACCACGCCAAGGCCATCGGCCGGAACAACTTCCAGTTCTTCGCCTCGGCCATGAACCGGGCCGCCACCGAGCGCCTGGAGCTGGAACGCAAGCTGCGCCAGGCCATGGTCAATGACGAACTGGAACTGCACTTCCAGCCCCAGTTCGCCCTCGCCGCCGACCGGGTCACCGGGGTGGAGGCCCTACTGCGCTGGCGCCATCCGGAGGACGGCCTGATCCCGCCGGACCGCTTCATCCCCATCGCCGAGGAAACCGGCCTCATCGTCGGCATCGGCGACTGGGTGCTGCAGGCCGCCTGCCGCCAGCTCAAGGCCTGGCTCGACCAGGGCCTGCCGCCCCTGCGCATGGCGGTGAACCTGTCCACCCGGCAACTGAAGGAAAAGGAGTTCCCCAGCCGGGTGGCCGCCATCCTCCAGGAAACGGGCCTGCCAGCCGTGCTGCTGGAGCTGGAGATCACCGAGAGCGGCGTCATGGAACGGCCGGAGGAGGCCATCACCACCCTGCAGGCCCTCAACGACATGGGCGTCACCCTGGCCATCGACGACTTCGGCACCGGCTACTCGTCCCTTTCCTACCTCAAGCTGTTCCCCATCGACCGGCTCAAGATCGACCGCTCCTTCGTGCGCGACATCGAGCGGGACCCGGATGACGCCGCCATCGCCCGCGGCACCATTGCCCTGGCCCACAGTCTGGGCCTGGAAGTGGTGGCCGAAGGGGTGGAAACCTCGGCCCAGCTCGACATGCTGGCGGCCGACGGCTGCGACGAGGTGCAGGGCTACTTCTTCAGCCGCCCCCTGCCGCTGGCGGCCGCCACCGCCTTCCTCGCCCAGCAGGCCGGTAGGGCGGGGTAGAATACCCCTCCGTATCGTCCCCGCCGGGGACCTCACCCATTTTCGCTGCAACCCGCTGCAAGGAATTCCATGTCCCGTACCACCCTTTCCCGCTACCTGATCGAAGCCCAGCGCGACAACCACATCAACGCCGACCTGCGCTTCCTCATCGAAGTCGTCGCCCGGGCCTGCAAGGCCATTTCCATCTCCATCGGCAAGGGCGCCCTCTCCGGCGTGCTGGGGGAGGCCGGCAGCGACAACGTGCAGGGCGAGGCCCAGAAGAAGCTGGATGTCATCTCCAATGAAATCCTGCTGGAAGCCAACGAATGGGGCGGCCACCTGGCGGCCATGGCCTCCGAGGAAATGGACCATCCCCATCCCATTCCCCACCGCTACCCCAAGGGCGAATACCTGCTGATGTTCGACCCCCTGGACGGCTCCTCCAACATCGACATCAACGTCTCCGTCGGCACCATCTTCTCCGTGCTGCGCTGCCCCGAGGGCATGGAGCCCACCGAACAGGCCTTCCTCCAGCCCGGCACCCAGCAGCTGGCTGCCGGCTACGCCCTCTACGGCCCCAACACCCTCCTGGTGCTGACCATCGGCCAGGGCGTGCATTGCTTCACCCTGGACCGGGAAGTGGGCTCCTTCGTCCTGACCCAGGAGAACCTCCGCATCCCCGAGGACACCAAGGAATTCGCCATCAACATGTCCAACCAGCGCTTCTGGGAAGCCCCGGTACAGCGCTACGTGGGCGAACTGCTGCAGGGCAAGGAAGGCGTGCGCGGCAAGGACTTCAACATGCGCTGGGTCGCCTCCATGGTGGCCGACGTGCACCGCATCCTCACCCGCGGCGGCCTCTTCATGTATCCCCTGGACAGCAAAACCGTGGAGAAGGGCGGCAAGCTGCGCCTGCTCTACGAAGCCAATCCCATGAGCCTCATCGTCGAACAGGCCGGCGGCGCCGCCACCACCGGCCGCCAGCGCATCCTGGACCTGCAGCCCACCCAGCTGCACCAGCGGGTGCCGGTGGTCCTGGGTTCGAAGAACGAGGTGGAACGGGTCACCGCCTACCACCTGGAATCCTGAGATATCAGGAGAGGAGGAGCATGTCGGCCAAACACCCCATCATCGCCGTCACCGGCTCCTCCGGCGCCGGCACCACCACGGTCCGGAAAACCTTCGAATCCATTTTCCGCCGGGAAAAGATCAACGGCGCCATTGTCGAAGGCGACGCCTTCCACCGCTACACCCGGACGGAAATGGGCCAGAACATCGAGGCCGCCGAGCGTGAGGGACGCAAGCCGCCCTCCCACTTCGGCCCCGAGGCCAATCTGCTGGCCGAGCTGGAAACCCTCTTCCGCGAATACGGCGAACACGGCACCGGCAAGATCCGCCAGTACATCCACGGTGCCGCCGAGGCCCGCCGCTGGGGTCTGCCCGAGGGCTATTTCACCCCCTGGGAAGCCATCGCCCCGGGCACCGACCTGCTCTTCTACGAAGGCCTGCACGGCGCCTATCAGGACAAGCAGATCGACGTGGGCCGCCATGCGGACCTGCTCATCGGCGTGGTGCCCATCATCAACCTGGAATGGATCCAGAAAATCCACCGGGACACCCGCAGCCGGGGCTATTCCCTGGAAGCGGTGACCCACACCATCCTGCGGCGCATGCCCGATTACGTGCATCACATCACGCCCCAGTTCTCCCGCACCCACATCAACTTCCAGCGGGTGCCGGTGGTGGATACCTCCAACCCCTTCATCGCCCGGGACATCCCGAGCAACGACGAGTCCTTCGTCGTCATCCGCTTCCGCGACCCCCGGGGCGTGGATTTCCCCTACCTGCTCAACATGATCGGCGACGCCTTCATGTCCCGCCCCAACACCATCGTGGTCCCCGGCGGCAAGCAGGACCTGGCCATGCAGCTGATCCTGACGCCCCTCATCTGGCAACTGGTGGAAGACCGCAGCCGGGGCGCCTGAGCCCGGCAGCTTTCCCGTGAAAAAGGCCGCCGCAACCCCGGACGGGCCGGGACCGGCTGCCGCCATTGCCCTATCCCAGCGGAATTACCCCACCGCGGCAGCCCTTGTGCTGCGGTGAATCTGGAAAAACCCCAGCATTTGGCGGATAATTCCGCCTCTTTCCCGCCTCCCCCCTTCCGGTGACCATGCAATTCAATCCCCTCACCAGCGCCATCCGTGCCCTCGCCATGGATGCGGTCCAGAAAGCCAATTCCGGTCACCCCGGCATGCCCATGGGCATGGCCGAAATCGCCGAAGTCCTGTGGCGGCGCCACATGAAGCACAATCCGGCCAACCCCCGGTGGGCCGACCGGGATCGCTTCGTGCTATCCAACGGCCACGGTTCCATGCTGCTCTACAGCCTGCTGCACCTGACCGGCTACGACGTCTCCATCGACGACCTGAAGAACTTCCGCCAGCTGCACAGCAAGACCCCTGGCCACCCGGAAGTGGGCTACACCCCCGGCATCGAGACCACCACCGGCCCCCTGGGCCAAGGCATCACCAACGCCGTGGGCCTGGCCCTGGCGGAAAAGATTCTGGCGGCTGAATTCAACCAGCCCGGCCACGACATCGTGGACCACCACACCTACGTCTTCCTCGGCGACGGCTGTCTCATGGAAGGCGTCTCCCACGAAGCCTGTTCCCTGGCCGGCACCCTGGGCCTGGGCAAGCTGATCGCCTTCTACGACGACAACGGCATCTCCATCGACGGCCACGTCGAAGGCTGGTTCACCGACGACACCCCGAAGCGCTTCGAAGCCTACGGCTGGCAGGTCATCCCCAACGTGGACGGCCACAACGCCACCGCCATCGAGGCCGCCCTGCTGCAGGCCAAGGCCGAAGGCAACAAGCCCACCCTGATCTGCTGCAAGACCAAGATCGGCATGGGCTCCCCCAACAAGGCCGACAGCCACGACGTGCACGGCGCCCCCCTGGGCGATGCGGAAATCGCCGCCACCCGGGCTGCCATCGGCTGGAACCACGCCCCCTTCGAAATCCCAGCCGACGTGTACACCGCCTGGGACGGCAAGGCCAAGGGCCAGACCGCCGAAGGCCAGTGGAACGAACGCTTCGCCGCCTACGCTGCCGCTTTCCCGGCCCAGGCCGCCGAATTCCAGCGCCGCATGGCCGGCAAGCTGCCCGCCAACTGGCAGCAGGTGGTGGATGCCTACATCGCCGACACTGCAGCCAAGGCCGAGAACATCGCCACCCGCAAGGCCAGCCAGAACGCCATCGCCGCCCTGGTGCCCAACCTGCCGGAAGTGGTGGGCGGCTCCGCCGACCTGGCCGGTTCCAACCTGACCCTGTGGAAGGCCGCCAAGGGCGTCACCCGCAAGGACGGTGGCAACTACGTCTATTACGGCGTGCGCGAATTCGGCATGACCGCCATCGCCAACGGCCTGGCCCTGCACGGTGGCCTGATCCCCTACACTGCCACCTTCCTGGTGTTCTCCGACTACGCCCGCAACGCCATCCGCATGGCGGCGCTGATGAAGCAGCGCCAGATCATGGTCTACACCCATGACTCCATCGGCCTGGGCGAGGACGGCCCGACCCACCAGCCGGTGGAACACGTGCCTTCCCTGCGCCTGATCCCCAACCTGGACGTGTGGCGTCCCGCCGACTCCACCGAGACCGCCGTGGCCTGGGCCAATGCCGTGGAACGCCATGACGGTCCTTCCGTCCTGGCCCTGTCCCGCCAGAACCTGCCCAATGTCACCGCCGGCATCAGCGCCGAGACCATCCGCCGCGGCGGCTACGTGCTGTCCGAGGCCAAGGGCGAAGCCCAGGTGGTGCTGATCGCCACCGGCTCCGAGATCAAGCTGGCCCTGGATGCCCAGAAGGCCCTGGGCGACGAGGGCATCGCCGCCCGTGTCGTCTCCATGCCCTGCGTCGAAGCCTTCGAACGCCAGGACGCCGCCTACCGGGAACAGGTGCTGGGCACCTGCCGCAAGCGCGTCGCCATCGAAGCCGCCCACTCCGGCCTGTGGCACAAGTACGTGGGCCGTCACGGCGCCGTGGTCAGCATCGACCGCTTCGGCGAGTCCGCCCCCGCCGGCAAGCTGTTCGAGATGTTCGGCTTTACCGTGGCCAACGTGGTGAAGACCGTCAAGGAAGTGCTGGAATAAAAGGAAGGGGTGCCCCGGCCACGGGGCGCGTCAGGTTTTTTAGATAGAGGAGAGAAGTGCCATGGCTATCAAGGTTGCCATCAACGGTTTCGGTCGTATCGGTCGCTGCACCCTGCGGGCGATCTACGAGCAGGGTCTGCAGAATGAGTTCGACGTGGTTGCCATCAACGCCTCCGGCGACCTGGCCACCAACGCCCACCTGCTGAAGTACGACACCACCCACGGCCGCTTCGGCACCTCCGTGGAGACCGAGGGCGAGAACTGCATCATCATCGATGGCAAGAAGATCCCCTTCTACTCCACCAAGAACCCCAAGGACATCGACTGGTCCAAGCACGGCGTGGAAGTGCTGCTGGAATGCACCGGCGCCTACACCACCAAGGAAAAGGCCCAGGCCCTGCTGCAGCAGGGTGCCAAGCGGGTGCTGATCTCCGCCCCCGGCGGCGACGACGTGGACACCACCATCGTCATGGGCGTTAACGAAGGCGTGCTCAAGGCCGACATGACCGTGGTCTCCAACGCCTCCTGCACCACCAACTGCCTGGCCCCCGTGGCCAAGGTGCTGGCCGAGAGCGTCGGCATCAAGCAGGCCCTGATGACCACCGTGCACGCCTACACCAATGACCAGGTGACCGTGGACGTGCGCCACAAGGATCTGCGCCGCGCCCGTGCCGCCGCCGCCAACATCATCCCCACCAAGACCGGCGCCGCCAAGGCCGTCGGCCTGGTGCTGCCCCAGCTGGCCGGCAAGTTCGACGGCTTCTCCCTGCGCGTGCCCACCATCAACGTCTCCCTGGTGGACCTGACCTTCACCGCCGAGCGCGCCACCACCAAGGAAGAGATCAACGAGCTGATGACCGCCGCTGCCAATGGCCCCCTGAAGGGCATCATGGCGGTGAACAACGAGCCCCTGGTTTCCTCCGACTTCAACCACACCACCGTCTCCTCCACCTTCGATGCCACCCAGACCCGGGTCATCAAGGGTGCCGACGGCTCCGTGCTGGTGAAGGTGCTGGCCTGGTACGACAACGAGTGGGGCTACTCCTGCCGCATGCTGGACGCCGCCCGCGCCTGGATGGCTGCCAAGTAAGCGCAATCCTACCCAAGGCAAAAAAAGCCGCCGGTTCCCGCAAGGGGCCGGCGGCTTTTTCATTGGACCCCCACCCGCTAATCAATAGAAATAGGGGACCGCTCTTAGGTCGACGTACGCTGGTTGATGGTGGCCCGCAGCAGTTCGAAATCAGGCATACCGGCCGGAGAAACACCCCCCTCCTGAACTTGGGCCTGATATTGGCTCACAGCTCGAGCAGCCCGAATCTGGCCCATCTGTTCCTGGGAAGCTGGATTTTCCTCTTCCTTCTTCGCCAGTAAGCGCTCCCTCATGCGCTGTGCGATTTCCGACTCCAGGGCCTCCCGTTTCTCTGCCGGCATGGCGGCCAGGTCATCTTCGGTCAGGCCCATCTCCTTCAATATCGCATCCCGCATATGCTCTGCCGGAGACTTGCTCAGGTAATCATCCAGTTCCTTGCGCAGGGAATCCCGCTCTGCTTTGGCCGCAGCCGCCTTTTCTTCAGCCTTCTGGGCCGCACTTTTGGGAGCCTCTTGGGTCCCGGCCACACTGCCGGAGGAAGCACCGCTGGCAGCCACGTCGTCGATGCTAGTCTTGCCGCCTCCTGCCTCCACGGAATTACGATTGGCGCCGAGGCGCCCCACGTTTTGCACGTGGCTGAAGATGCTGCCGATCTGCATGATAGGCTCTCCCAAAAAGTAACGACCTCGCCATGCAAACGGCGTACCAGAATGTAAATTCCCTTTGAGAACAACGGACTTTGCCGATCTGGCGAATATTTGCCGCCTGCCCAGGGCAAAAAAATGACGGCAAGGTTGGCCGCCAGCGGCCATCCTTGCCGGGCAAAACCCTGTCCGCCTCTCGGATTTAGGGCCGCAACCCTGTAAAATCACGGCCTTCATCCATTTCCTCCCTGGCCCCCCGTGTCCGGCTCCCTCCCCCCCCTTCGTCTCGCCATCAACGGCTACGGCCGCATTGGTCGCTGCTTTCTGCGGGCCCTGCATGAACGGGGACTGGCAGAGCGTTTCCAGGTGGTAGCCATCAACGAGCCGGCCAACAGCGAGAGCATCGCCTACCTGACCCGTTTCGACTCCACCCACGGCCGCTTCCCTGCCCCGGTAGAACTGCAGGACGGCACCCTGGTCATCGACGGCCGCAGCATCCAGCTGACCCACGCCGACACCCCCGAGGGAGTGGACTGGCGCAGCCTGAAGGTGGATCTGCTGGTGGAATGCTCCGGCCAGTACAGCAACCGGGCCGGCCTGCGCCGCTTTCTCGAGGCCGGCTGCCCCCGGGTGCTGCTCTCCCACCCGGCCAACAGCGCCGCCGACGTGGATGCGACGGTGGTCTACGGCCTCAACCACGGCCGCCTCAACGGCGACGAGCGCATCGTCTCCAACGCCTCCTGCACCACCAACGCGGTGGTGCCTGTGCTGGAGCTGCTGGACCGGGAGCTGGGCCTGGAACAGGTGCTGCTGACCACCCTGCATTCGGTGATGAACGACCAGCCCCTGGTGGATGGCTACCACCACAGCGACCTGCGCCGCACCCGCTCCGCCATGCAGTCCATGATCCCGGTCTCCACCGGCCTGGCCCGGGGCGTGGAGCGCCTGCTGCCGGGCCTCAAGGGCAAGGTGCTGGCCAAGGCCATCCGGGTGCCCACCCTCAACGTCTCGGCCATCGACCTCACCGTGACCCTGGCCCAGGATGCAGACGTGGCGGGCCTCAACGCCCTGCTGCAGATCGCTTCCAACGGCCCCTGGAAGGGCGTGCTGACCACCTCCGCCGCCCCCCACGCCTCCATCGATTTCAACCACGACCCCCATTCCGCCATCGTGGACCTGAGCCAGACCCGGGCCGGCGGCGCCCGCCTGTTCAACCTCTTCATCTGGTTCGACAACGAATGGGGCTTCGTCAATCGCATGGTGGACGTGGCCCAGCGCTGGCACGCCGGCTGGTCCCAGTCCTGAACACCCCATTCACCGCACCGCGCCTCATCACCAAATTCAACGCAAGGAGACTTCCATGAACGTTCTCAAACTCGCCGACCTGGATGTGAAGGGCAAGCGCGTCTTCATCCGCGCCGACCTCAACGTACCCCAGGACGAGACCGGCCGCATCACCGACGACACCCGCATCCGCGCTTCCGTGCCGGCCATCCAGATGGCCCTGGAAAAGGGCGCCGCGGTCATGGTCACCTCCCACCTGGGCCGTCCCACCGAAGGCGAGATGAAGCCCGAGGACAGCCTGGCCCCCATCGCCCACCGCCTGGCCGAGCTGCTGGGCCGCAAGGTGCCGGTGATCGACAACTGGGTGGACGGCGGCTTCGAAGTGAAGCCCGGCGACGTGGTGCTGCTGGAAAACTGCCGCGTGAACAAGGGCGAGAAGAAGAACAACGACGAGCTGGCCCAGAAAATGGCCAAGCTGTGCGACGTCTATGTGAACGACGCCTTCGGCACCGCCCACCGGGCCGAGGCCACCACCCACGGCATCGCCAAGTACGCTCCCGTGGCCTGTGCCGGCCCCCTGCTGGGCGCCGAGCTGGACGCCCTGGGCCGGGCCCTGGAAAACCCCAAGCGCCCCCTGGTGGCCATCGTCGCCGGCTCCAAGGTCTCCACCAAGCTGACCATCCTCAAGTCCCTCGCCGGCAAGGTGGACCAGCTCATCGTCGGCGGCGGCATCGCCAACACCTTCATGGTGGCCGACGACCTGCCCATCGGCGAATCCCTGGCCGAGCTGGACCTGGTGGAAGAAGCCCGCAACATCATGGACATGATGGACGAGCGCGGCGCCTCCGTGCCCATCCCCGAAGACGTGGTGGTGGCCAACGAACTGTCCGTCCATGCCCGCGCCAACCGGGTGGACGCCAACGACGTGCAGCCCGACGACATGATCCTGGACATCGGCCCCAAGACCTCCGCCAAGCTGGCCAGCATCATCGCCCACGCCGGCACCATCGTCTGGAACGGCCCGGTCGGCGTCTTCGAATTCGACCAGTTCGGCGGCGGCACCAAGATGCTGGCAGCCGCCATCGCCCACTCCCCGGCCTTCTCCATCGCCGGCGGCGGCGACACCCTGGCCGCCATCGCCAAGTACGGCATCGAGAAGCAGATCGACTACATCTCCACCGGTGGCGGCGCCTTCCTGGAATTCCTCGAAGGCAAGAAGCTGCCCGCCGTGGAAGTGCTGGAGCAGCGCGCCAACGGCTGATCCTGCAGCCCGGCACCTGCCATGGAAAGGCGGCCTCCGGGCCGCCTTTTTACATTTTGCAACGTTTGCCCCGGCCGGGGCCCGGGGTGGCGATGGAGTAGAATTGCCCGCTGCCAAATTGCCGCCGCCCTTTCGCCTGCGGCCCTGTCGCCCGCCGCCGCGCCACGCCGGCGGCAGGCCGGAACCACGAGACTCCGCCATGCCCCACCGCAAACACCGCTACGCCGTCATCGCCCTTGCCGCCGCCGGAATCGTCGGCCTGGGATGGGTCGCCTACAACGCCAACCGGGCTCCCGGCGGGCCCCTGGCCCCGGCTGCGGCCGGCGCCAAGGCGGGCGGCGCCGGCGCCCCGGCAGCGCCCCTGCCGGTGGAAACGGCGCTGGCGGCACCCCAGAGCATCACCGACGAGGCGGCGGCGGTGGGCACCCTGCGCTCCAACGAATCCGTGGTGCTGCGGCCGGAAACGGCGGGACGCATCGCCAGCATCGGTTTCAAGGACGGCGTGCCGGTGGCCAGGGGCACGGTGCTGGTGGCCCTGGATGCGGCCACCCAGGAGGCGGAACTGCAACAGGCCAAGGCCAACCACGCCCTGGCCGTGACCAATTTCAAACGCACCGAGGAACTGCTGACGAAGAAGTTCATCAGCCAGCAATCCCTGGACACCACCGCCGCCAACCTCAAGGTGCAGGAGGCGGCGGTCGCCCTGGCCGAGGCCAAGCTGGCCAAGACCCGCATCCGGGCGCCCTTTGCCGGCGTCGTCGGCATCCGGGAAGTGAGCGTCGGCGACTACGTCAAGGAAGGGGCGGACCTCATCAACCTGGAGGACATCCGCACCCTGAAGCTGGATTTCCGCCTGCCCGAGCTGTACCTGAGCCGCCTGCAAAAGGGCCAGGCCGTGGAAGTGAGCGTGGACGCCTTGCCCAACCAGGCCTTCAAGGCGGTGCTGGACGCGGTGGATCCCCTGGTGGATGCCAACGGCCGTGCCATTTCCCTGCGCGCCCGCCTGGACAACCCGGAGCTCAAGCTGCGCCCCGGCATGTTCGCCCGGGTGCGCCTGCTTTTCGGCAACCGGGACGGGGTGCTGATGATCCCAGAGCAGGCCATCGTCTCCGGCGGCGGCAAGCAGACCGTGTTCCGCATCGAGGAGGGCAAGGCGAAGAAGGTGGAAGTGAAGACCGGCCTGCGCCGCAACGCCCAGGTGGAAATCCTCTCCGGCCTGGCGGCGGGGGACCGCATCATCACCGCCGGCCAGCTCAAGGTGCAGGACGGCAGCCCGGTGAAGGCCGTGGATGCTGCCCCCCAGCCGGCCCAGGAGGCAGAGGGGACGGGCGTCTCCAAGCCCCCCGCCGCCACCGCCTCGCCCCAGGCCGCCCCCGGGCCGGCCGCCGCGCCGGCCAAGCAGGGATAAGCCGCCATGCTGCTGTCCGACATCTGCATCCGCCGCCCGGTGTTCGCCACCGTGCTCTCCCTGGCGGTGATGCTCATCGGCCTGGTCTCCTACCAGCGCCTCTCGGTGCGCGAATACCCGAAGATCGACGAACCGGTGATGACCGTCACCACCACCTACCGGGGCGCCTCGGCGGAAATCGTCGAATCCCAGATCTCCAAGCCCCTGGAGGATTCCCTGGCCGGCATCGAGGGGGTGGATGTGCTGACCTCCATCTCGCGCCAGGAAAGCAGCCAGATTTCCGTACGCTTCCGCCTGGAACGCAATCCGGATTCCGCCGCCTCGGACGTGCGCGACCGGGTCTCCCGGGTGCGCAACCGGCTCCCCGACGACATCGACGAGCCGGTCATCGCCAAGGTGGAGGCCGACGCCAGCCCGGTCATCTGGCTCGCCTTCTCCTCCGAGAAGCATTCGCCCCTGGTGGTCACCGACATCGCCAACCGGGTGGTCAAGCCGCGCCTGCAGACCCTGCCCGGGGCCGCCGACGTGCGGGTCTTCGGCGAGCGCAAGTTCGCCATGCGCATCTGGCTCGACAAGGACCGCCTGGCGGCCCACCAGATCACCGCCCAGGAGGTGGAGGACGCCCTGCGCACCCAGAACGTGGAAGTGCCCGCCGGCCGCATCGAGAGCCGCCAGCGGGAATTCGCCGTGCTGGCCCAGACCGACCTGAAGGAACCGGAACAGTTCGCCGCCATCGTGGTGAAGACGGTGAACGGCTACCCGGTGCGCATCCGGGACCTGGGCCGGGTGGAAATCGGCGCCGCCGCCGAGCGCACCAACGTCCGCTTCGGCGGCAAGCCGGCGGTGAGCCTGGGCCTGATCAAGCAGTCCACCGCCAATCCCCTGGACCTGTCCCGGGCCCTGCGGGCCGAGTTGCCGAAGATCGCCGCCGAGCTGCCCGACGGGCTGAAGGTGGAAATCGCCTACGACTCCTCGGTCTTCATCGACCGCTCCATCGAATCGGTGTTCTCCACCATCGGCGAAGCGGTGATCCTGGTGCTGCTGATCATTTTCTTCTTCCTGCGCAACCTGCGCGCCACCCTCATTCCCCTGGTCACCATCCCGGTGTCCCTGATCGGCGCCTTCGCCCTCATGTTCGTCCTCGGCTTCACCATCAATACCCTGACCCTGCTGGCCCTGGTGCTGGCCATCGGCCTGGTGGTGGACGACGCCATCGTGGTCCTGGAGAACATCTACCGCCACATCGAGGAAGGCATGCCGCCGATCCAGGCCTCCCTCCAGGGGGCCAAGGAAATCGGCTTTGCCGTGGTGGCCATGACCATCACCCTGGCCGCCGTCTATGCCCCGGTGGCCTTCATGACCGGCCGCATCGGCAAGCTCTTCATCGAATTCGCCCTGACCCTGGCCGGTGCCGTGCTGGTCTCCGGCTTCGTCGCCCTGACCCTGTCGCCCATGATGTGCTCGGTGCTGCTGCGGCACGAGGAAAAGCACGGCAAGGCCTTCGTCGCCATCGAGAACTTCCTCAACTGGCTCAACGCCGGCTACCGCCGCATCCTCGGCGCCGCCCTCGACCGGCGCTGGATGGTCCTGGTGGGTTTCGCCGCAGTGGCCCTGGCCTGCGTCGGCATGCTCAAGCTGCTCAAGTCCGAGCTTTCCCCCATCGAGGACCGGGGCGTCATCTTCGGCATCTTCAACGGCCCCGAGGGCGCCACCCTGGAATACACGGACAAGTACGCCCGCCAGATCGAGAAGATCTACGCCGGCATTCCCGACGCCGCCAACTACTTCGTCGTCTCCGGCAATCCCATCGTCTCCCAGGGCTCCGCCATCCTGCGCCTGAAGGACTGGAAGGAGCGCCAGCACAGCTCGCCGGAAATCGCCAAGCAGCTGCTGCCCCGCTTCCGGGACATCCCCGGCGTCATGGCCTTCCCGGTGACGCCGCCCTCCCTCGGCCAGAGCGCCCGGGAGCGGCCGATCAACTTCGTCATCGTCAGTTCCGCCTCCTACCAGGAGCTGCAGGCCACCACCACCAAGTTCCTGGCGGCAATGGCCAAGAGCCCCCTGTTCCTCAATGTGGATACGGACCTCAAGCTCAACCTGCCCCAGCTCTCCGTGGCGGTGAACCGGGACAAGGCGGCGGACCTGGGGGTGCCCGTGGAAACCGTCGGCCGCACCCTGGAGACCATGCTCGGCGGCCGCCAGGTGACCCGCTTCAAGCGGGACGGCGAGCAGTACGACGTGATCGTCCAGGTCAGCGACGCCGACCGCGCCAATCCCCGGGACATCAGCGACATCTACGTGCGCGGCAAGAGCGGCGAGATGATCCCCCTGGCCAACCTGGTGCAGGTGGACGAGACCATCAGCCCCCGGGAGCTGAACCACTTCGGCCAGCGCCGCGCCGTCACCATCACCGCCAACCTGGCCCCCGGCTCCACCTTGGGCGAGGGCCTGGCGGCCATGGAAGGAATCGCCGGAGAGGTGCTGCCGGCCGGCTACGCCGTCGATTACAACGGCCAGTCGCGGGAGTTCAAGACCTCCACCGCCTCCCTGGCCCTCACCTTCATCCTCGCCCTGGCCTTCATCTACCTGGTGCTGGCGGCCCAGTTCGAAAGCTTCCGCGACCCCTTCATCATCATGCTGACGGTGCCCCTGTCCATGGCCGGCGCCCTGCTGGCCCTGCTCCTCAGCGGCGGCACCCTCAACGTGTACAGCCAGATCGGCCTGGTCACCCTGGTGGGCCTGATCACCAAGCACGGCATCCTCATCGTCGAATTCGCCAACCAGCTGCAGGAGCAGGGGCGCAATGTCAGGGAAGCGGTGATCGAGGCAGCGGAACTGCGCCTGCGCCCCATCCTCATGACCACCGGCGCCATGGTGCTGGGCGCCATTCCCCTGGCCCTGGCCCGGGGTGCCGGCGCCGAATCCCGCTCCCAGATCGGCTGGGTCATCGTCGGCGGCCTGCTCCTGGGCACCTTCTTCACCCTCTTCGTGGTGCCCACGGTCTATACCCTGATGGCCCGGCGCAAGGGCATGGACCGGGTGGCGGCGGAACAGGCCCGCCACGGCCTGCCCACCTGAGCCGCCCCGGTCCCGGACGGCCCCGGGCCGTCACCCCGAAAAAGCCGCTGCCCAGCGGCTTTTTTTTCGCCTCCGGAATGCCGACTGGATCAAGAATGGCGACAAAATCCCTGGGGACGGACATGCCATTGAGTTAGCATAAACCCCGCTTTGCCAATGACTTGGCGCCACCTGCCTTCGCCACCGGACCCGCCCATGAGCCTCAAGCACAAAATCTGGCTGCTCACCTCCGCCATCATCCTGGGCATCATGGCGGCCGACTTCGCCGTCGGCTACCGCAGCATCGAGGCCGGCATCCGCGACGAGCTGACCCGGGACGCCCAGAACATCCGCGGCATGCTGATGGCCACGCGCCGGGTGTACCACCAGCAGTTCATGGCCAGCGGCCTGCCCATCAACGCCGACACCGTGGGCTTCCTGCCGGCCCACGCCCTCTCCCGCATCTCCGCCGACTTCAAGGAATGGAGCGACAGCGGCCTCTTTTTCAACAACGTCTCCGACCGGCCGCGCAATCCGCAGAACCAGGCCGACGCCGACGAGATGGCGGCCATCGCCTGGTTCCGCGCCAATCCCAAGGCCCCCGACCGGCTGGTGGAAATCCGGGGCCAGGACAACCGCAGCTTCTACCACTACACCGCCCCCATCTGGGTCGAGGCCTACTGCCTGGCCTGCCACGGCGAGCGCAGCCAGGCCCCCGGCTCCATCGGCAACGACTACGACCAGGCCTACGGCTACCAGGTGGGCGACCTGCGCGGCGTCATGAGCATCAAACTGCCAACGGAGCAGCTGCGCCAGCGGGAATACGGCGCCTGGCTGCACAACTTCCTCATCCGCCTGGGCGGCTACCTGATCCTGCTGCTGACCCTGGGCAGCTACCTCAACCGGGCCTTCGTCGGCCGCCTGGCCCGGCTGCAGCGCAGCGTCGGCGACATGGCCGCCGGCAACTACGACACCCGCAGCGACGATGCCGGCGGGGACGAAATCGGCGCCCTGGCCCAGGATTTCAACCGCATGGGCGAGGAAATCCGCCTCCGCACCGAAGCCCTGCAGCAGAGCGAGGCCCGCTTCCGCCGCCTGTTCCAGGAAGCCCCGGTGGGCCTGGCCTACGTAGACCAGGCCGGCACCATCGTGGACCGCAACCGGCGCTGCCTGCAGATGTTCGGCTACTCCGTCGAGGAAATGCCGAGCCTGGAACAGTGGTGGCTGCGGGCCTACCCGGACCCGGACTACCGGGCCCAGGTCATGGCCGACTGGCAGCAGGCGTTGGCCGCTGCCGCCAACCACGACGGCGACATTGCGCCCATCGAGTGCAACGTCACGGTGCGCAGCGGCGAGGAGCGCATCGTCCTCGTTTCCGGCATTTCCCTGGGCGACGACTTCCTCGCCTGCTTCTACGACGTCACCGAGAGCCGCCAGGCCGAACGCATCGCCCGGCAGTACGAGGCCATCGTCCGTTCCTCGGACGACGCCATCCTCAGCAAGACCCTGGACGGCATCGTCACCAGCTGGAACCGGGGGGCCGAGGAGCTGTTCGGCTACAGCGCCGCCGAAATGGTGGGCCGCTCCGCCCTGCACCTGTTCCCGCCGGAGTGCCTGGCGGAGGAACGGGACATCCTGGAACGCCTGCGCCGCGGCGAGACGGTGAAGCACTTCGACACCCGCCGCATCCGCAAGGACGGCCGCATCGTCGACGTCTCGGTCACCATCTCCCCCCTCCTGGACGGCGAGGGCCGGGTTCTGGGCATCTCCAAGATCGCCCGGGACATCACCGCGCGCAAGGCCGCCGAGGCCGAGCTGCAGCGGCACCGCCAGCGCCTGGAGGAGCTGGTGCAGGAGCGCACCCGCCAGCTGGAGGAGCTGAAGGATGCGGCGGAATCGGCCAACGTGGCCAAGAGCGCCTTCCTGGCCAATATGAGCCACGAAATCCGCACCCCCCTCAACGCCATGACCGGTCTCACCCATCTGATCCGCCGGGCCGGCCTCAAGCCCCAGCAGGCCGAGCACATGGACAAGCTGGAGGCGGCCGCCCAGCACCTGCTGGGGGTGATCAACGCCATCCTCGACCTGTCCAAGATCGAGGCCGGCAAGTTCGCCCTGGAGGAGGCGCCCGTCCGCGTCGAAAGCCTGCTCGGCAACGTCGCCTCCTTCCTGCAGGAGCGGGTCCAGGCCAAGGGCCTGGTGCTGCGCACCGAAGCCCAGCCCCTGCCGCCCCACCTGCTGGGGGACCCCACCCGGTTGCAGCAGGCCCTGCTCAACTACGCCGGCAATGCCCTCAAATTCACCGAACAGGGCAGCATCACCCTGCGGGTGCACACCCTGGAAGAAGGCGAGGCGGACGCCCTGCTGCGCTTCGAGGTGCAGGACACGGGCATCGGCATCCCGCCCGAGGCCATGCACAAGCTCTTCGCCGCCTTCGAGCAGGCCGACAACAGCACCACCCGCCGCTACGGCGGCACCGGCCTGGGCCTGGCCATCACCCGCAAGCTGGCCCAGCTCATGGGAGGCGAGGCAGGTGCCAGCAGCGAGCCGGGCCGGGGCAGCACCTTCTGGTTCACCGCCCGCCTGAAAAAGGGCAAGGAGCGCTACGGCAACGGCGCCCCCCTGGCCGGCGGCAACGCCGAACAGCGGCTGCGCCAGGAGTTCGCCGGCCGCACGGTGCTGCTGGCCGAGGACGAGCCGATCAACCAGGAAATCACCAAGTTCATGCTGGAGGACGTGGGCCTGCGGGTGGAACTGGCGCCGGACGGCAAGGTGGCGGTGGAAAGGGCCCGCGGCAACGACTACGCCCTGATCCTGATGGACATGCAGATGCCCCTCATGGACGGCCTCGACGCCACCCGGGAAATCCGCCAGCTGCAACGCCACCGCCAGACCCCGATCCTGGCCATGACCGCCAATGCCTTCGCCGAGGACAAGGCCCGCTGCCTGGGAGCCGGCATGAACGACTTCATCGCCAAGCCGGTGAACCCGGACGTGCTCTACGCCACCCTGCTGCAATGGCTGCTGCAGGACCATTAGGCGCGGCGCCGGGGCAAACAAAAAGCCGCCCTCCGGGCGGCTTTTTCATGGCGCTGCCGGACTAGGCCGGCGGCTTACGACGCGGCGGGCGCCTGCGGCCTGCAAGGTCACGCCCCCGCAGGGCTGCGGCAAAGGCGCTGCGGGCCCAGGGCAGGAGGGCATGGGGCGCATCCAGGGCCTCATCCGGGGCCCGGTAGTAGCTCAAGGCAGTAAGCTTGCCCTGGCGCGGATAGGTGAAGGGCGGCAGGTCCAGGGCGGCGAATTCGCCCCGGTTGAGGTCGTCCGCCTTCAGCCACAGCTGGTCGTCGATGACGATGGCGAACATGAGGCCGTCGAGAAAGAGGCCGACGCCGCTGAACATGCGCTTGCCCACCACCGGCCCCAGGGGCGCCAGGCTTTCCAGGAGGTAATCCACGTACTCCCGGCTGGCGGCCATGTCAGACCTTCTGCTGTTCCAGAAAGCGGGCCACCCGGGTTTCCACCCGGGCAATCAGGTCCGGCGCCAGGCAGTCGAACACTTCCGCCGTGGGGTCGGAACGCAGCCAGGTGATCTGGCGCTTGGCCAGCTGGCGGGTGGCGAAGATGCCCCGGTCCAGCAGCTCGGCGGCGGGGGCCTCGCCCTCCAGCACCTCCCAGGCCTGGCGGTAGCCGACGCAGCGCATGGAAGGCAGGCCGGCATTGAGGCGGTACTTGGCGCGCAGGGCCTGCATCTCATCCATGAAACCCTGGGCCAGCATCTGGGCGAAACGCTCGGCGATGCGCTGGTGCAGCACCGCCCGGTCGGAGGGGGCCAGGGCCAGGGGCAGCAGGTTCCAGGGCAGGGGTTCCCGCTGCTGCTCGGCCAGCAGGGCGGACATGGGCCGACCCGTCAGCTGGCAGATTTCCAATGCCCGGGAGACCCGCTGGGAATCGGTGGGGTGCAGGCGGGCGGCGGTGACCGGGTCCAGCTGCGCCAGTTCGGCGTGCAGGGCCGGCCAGCCGTAGGCCGCCGCCTTCGCTTCCAGTTCGGCACGCAGGGCCGGGTCGGCTTGCGGCAGGTCGGAGAGTCCCTCCCGCAGGGCCTTGTAATAGAGCATGGTGCCGCCCACCAGCAGAGGCACCTTGCCCCGGGCGGTGGCCTCGGCCATGGCGGCCAGGGCTTCGTCGCGGAAGCGGGCGGCGGAGTAGGCCTCCTCCGGCGAGATCACATCCACCAGCCGGTGCGGGTAGCGGGCCAGGGTGGCCCGGTCCGGCTTGGCGGTGCCGATGTCCATGTCACGGAAGACCAGGGCCGAATCGACGCTGATGAGTTCTACCGGGAAGCGGTCGAACAGGTGCAGGGCCGCCGCGGTCTTGCCGCTGGCGGTGGGGCCCATGAGCAGGATGGCGGGGGGATGGGCGCTCATGCCGCCATCCCGACGATTCCTGCCCGGTGCCCGGGACGGGACCTGAAGCCGTAAGCCGAGGGAGCCATCACTGCCCCCGCAGGAAGAGCTTGTCCAGGTCCGCCAGGGACAGCTCGGTCCAGGTGGGGCGGCCGTGGTTGCACTGGTCGGCCCGTTCGGTCTCTTCCATCTGGCGCAAGAGGGCGTTCATTTCCGGCACGGTGAGCAGGCGCCGGGCGCGCACGGCGCCGTGGCAGGCCAGGGTGGCCAGGAGTTCGTTGCGCCGGGCGGTGGATACCTGGGAAGCCCCGTGTTCCATCAGCTCGGCCAGCAGGCTGCGGGCCAGGTTCACCGGATCGCCGCCAGCCAACAGCTGGGGCACGGAACGCAGGGCCAGTTCGTTGGGGCCCAGGGGCGCCAGTTCGAAGCCCAGTTCGGCCATGGTGGCGCCGTGTTCCTCCACCGCCGCCACCTCGTGGGCGCTGGCGGAGAACACCGCCGGAATGAGCAGGGCCTGGGTCGGCACCGCCTTGCTGTCGTAGGCGGTCTTCAGCTTTTCGTAGAGGATGCGCTCGTGGGCGGCGTGCATGTCCACCAGGATCAGGCCCCGGGCATTCTGGGCCAGCACGTAGATGCCGTGCAGCTGGGCCAGGGCATAGCCCAGGGGTGGCGCCTCCTGGCCGGTGGCATCGGCGGCGGCCGCTGCCGGGGCGAAGCTGCCGCCACCGGGAAAGGCGCTGCCAGGGCCCGGCCCCTGCCGGGCCGCTGCGGCGAAAGCCAGGTAGGACGTGGCAGACGGCTCGGCCACCCCCAGGCTGCCCTGGCGGGGCGGGTTCCAGGCCGGCATGGCCGATGAACGTTGCCCATAGCCGCTGTCGGCATGGACAGGGCCGGGCGCCGCACCGACATTGCCGCCCAGGGCTGCCAATCCGGGGGAAGCGGTCTGCACTTCCCGGCTCGGGTCGCTGATGACCTGGGAGAGGGCCTTATGCACCGCGTGATAGACGAACTGGTGCACCGCCCGGCCATCGCGGAAGCGCACTTCGGTCTTGGCCGGGTGCACATTCACATCCACCGCCGCCGGGTCGATCTCGATGAACAGGGCGTAGCCCGGGTGGCGACTGCCGTGCAGCATGTCCTGGTAGGCCTCGCGCAGGGCGTGGGCCAGCAGCTTGTCGCGGACGAAGCGGCCGTTCACGAAGACGTACTGGGCATCCCGCCCGGGGCGGGACCAGGCGGGTTGGGCGGCGTAGCCGACAATCGACAGCCCGTTGATGGAGGCCTCGACGCGGCGGCATTCGGTGAGAAAATCCTGGCCCAGGATGGCGCCGACCCGGCCGGCCAGATCGGCTTTGGGCAAAGACAGGCTGACCCGGCCGTTGTGGGCCAGGGAAAAGGCCACGCCCGGATGAGCCAGGGCGACGCGCTTCACCGCATCGGCGCAGTGGGCGAATTCGGTGCCTTCGGACTTCAAGAATTTGCGCCGGGCCGGGGTGTTGTAATAGAGGTCCCGCATTTCCACCACGGTACCGGCGGCCAGGGCGGCCGGTTCCGCCTCGCCGCTGCCGTGGGCCGCCAGCTTCCAGGCATGGCCGGCGCCGGCGGCGCGGCTGGTGAGGGTGAGGCGGGCCACCGCCGCCACCGAGGCCAGGGCCTCGCCGCGGAAGCCCAGGGTGGCCACCTGTTCCAGGTCTTCCAGGCTGGCGATCTTGCTGGTGGCGTGGCGGGTCAGGGCCAGGGGCAGTTCTTCCTGGGGAATGCCGCAGCCGTCGTCGCTGACCCGGATCAGCTTCACCCCGCCCTCTTCCAGCTGGATCTGGATGGCCTGGCTGCCTGCGTCCAGGGCGTTTTCCAGCACTTCCTTGAGGACCGAGGCGGGCCGTTCCACCACCTCGCCGGCGGCGATCTGGCTGATGAGAAGGTCGGGCAGGAGGCGGATGGGCATGGCGGCAACGGAGTCGGGAACAAACGGCGAGGGGGCATTATAGCCCCTGCCGAAGTCGGCTCCGGGCGCGGCGTTGCGGCCGCCATGCGGGGCTACCGCCGGTAGCGGAAGTCGCTATAATCGTCCCACACCTGTCATACAACGGCGCCATACCCCATGCCCGTATCGCCTGAGTCTGCACTGCCCCTGCGCGTCCTCTTCGTCGACGACTCCGAACTGGATGTGGAGCTGGCCGCCCGTGCCCTGCGCCAGAGCGGCCACCGCATCGAGTGGACACGGGTGGAGACCGGCGCCGCCATGGAGGAGCAACTGGCCCAGGGCGGCTGGGACGTGGTCATCTGCGACCACAACATGCCCGAGTTCGACTCAGTCTCGGCCCTGGCCCTGCTGCAGTCCCGGGGGGGCGACCTGCCCTTCGTCATCGTCTCCGGCATGATCCCCGACGACATCGCCATCGAGGCCATGCGCCGCGGCGCCCGGGACTTCGTCAGCAAGGACAACCTGAGCCGCCTGGCTCCGGTGGTGGAGCGGGAGATCCGGGAGGCCGGCAACCGGGCTGCCCTGCGCCAGGCCCAGGCCAGCCTGGAACACCTGCTGCGCTTCGACCCCCTGACCGGCATCGCCAACGTGGATTTCCTGCTGGAACACCTGGAACACCGCAGCGCCCCCGAACAGGCCCCCTTCCTCCTGCTGCTGGTGGACATCAACCGCTTCCGCAAGATCATGCACGGCATGGGCATGGTCCTGGCCAACCGGGTGCTGCGGGCCGTGGCTCGGCGCCTCTCGGCCCTCATCGGCGAGGACGATTTCGTCGCCCGGGCCTCCTCCGACCGCTTCGCCCTGGTGCTCTCCGGCATCGCCGACCCGGCCGGAGCCGAGGCCTGGTTCGAGCGCCTGCGGGAAGCCTTCGCCGCCGGCTTTTCCATCCAGGGCCAGGACCTGTACCTGACCTGCAGCATCGGCGCCGCCCTCCACCCCCGCTCCGCCGACAAGGAGAACGAAGGCCTGGACCTCATGCAGCACGCCGAAGCGGCCCTGGAAACGGCCAAGCGGGCCGGCCCCGGCCAGGCCCGCCTCTTCCACGAGCGCATGGCCCAGCCGGAAAAGGGCCGCCTGGTGCTGGAAGCGGCCCTCTACCACGCCCTGGTCAATCACGAATTCGTGCTGCACTACCAGCCCCAGGTGGACCTGGCCACGGGCCGCATCACCGGGGTCGAGGCCCTGCTGCGCTGGCGGAGCCCGGAACGGGGCCTGGTCTCGCCCCTGGAATTCATTCCCCTGCTGGAGGAAACGGGCCTCATCGTCCCCGTCGGCGAATGGGTGCTGGGGGAAGCCTGCCGCCAGAGCGTCAAATGGGCCCAGGCCGGCCACCACGACCTGCGGGTGGCGGTGAACCTCTCCGCCCTGCAGTTCCAGCAGCCCCGCCTGGCCGAATCGGTGGCCATGGTGATCCAGCGCTCCGGCGCCGATCCGCGCAACATCGAGCTGGAGATCACCGAAAACATCGCCATGAACCAGGAGGAGGAAGTCCTGGACACCCTGCAGCAGCTGCGGGACATCGGCGTCTCCCTGGCCATCGACGACTTCGGCACCGGCTACTCCTCCCTTTCCTATCTGCAGCAGTTCCCGGTGAACCGGCTGAAGATCGACCAGTCCTTCGTCCGCGGCCCGGCCGCCGGCAGCGACCTCTCCATTGCCCGGGCCATCGTCGCCATGGGCACCAGCCTGGGCCTGGAGGTCATCGCCGAGGGCGTGGAAACCGCCGACCAGCGCAGCCGCCTTCAAGAGTGCGGCTGCAGCGAGGGCCAGGGCTACCACTTCGCCCGCCCGGCCCTGCCCGAAGACCTGGCACCGGCCCTGGCCCAGTGGCGCTGAAGCGGTCATGGCGCTGCCTTCGCTTCTCGCACTCCCCGGCCGGCTGCGGCGCCTCCTTTCCCTTTTTTCCTTCCGCTTCTCCTTCCTGCTGCTGATCCTGGGCCTGCTGTCGAGCCCCCTGGCCCGGGCCCAGAATTATTCCCCCGAGCAGCGCCAGTGGCTGGCCCAGCACCCGGAAATCCGGGTCGGCGCCACGGAAATGCCCAACCTGCTGATGCGGGACTTCCGCAGCGGCAGCTACTCGGGCCTCTCGGTGGACATGCTGAAGCTCTACGAGCAGCGCCTCGGCGTGCGCTTCCAGATGGTCTATTACGGCAGCCTGGAAGACATGCACGACGGCATCCGCAACCGGGAGGTGGACCTGCTCTTCGCCGCCGTGCACACCCCGGGACGGGAAACCTACCTGAGCTTCCCCAAGCCCTACGCCGAGCTGGAAACCAAGATCATCGTGCGCCAGGAGACCCTGGGCACCGGCCCCCTCACCCTGGACCAGCTGGAAGGACGCAAGGTGGCGGTGCTGGCCGGCAGCGCCCTGGAGGACCGCCTGCGGCGGGAGTATCCCGGGCTGCACCTGGCCCCCAGCCGGGACGAGCTGTCGGCCCTGACCAAGCTGGCCTTCAGCGAGGTGGATGCGGCGGTCACCGACCTGGGCCGGGTCACCTACTACGTGCAGAAGGAAGGCCTGGTCAATCTGGCCGTAGGCGGCAACACCGGCATCAACTACGCCTTCACCTTCGGCGTGCGCGGCGACTGGCCCGAGCTGACCGCCCTCATGGACCAGACCGCCGCCGCCATTCCGGCCCAGGAAAAGGAACAGGTGCTGCAGCGCTGGCTGCGGGTGGGCAACACCGGCCCCTGGAACAACCCCAATTTCTGGTGGGTGGCGGGCGGCCTGCTGACCCTCGTCGCCGCGGCCCTGGGGGTGATCCTCTTCTGGAACCGGACCCTGCGCCAGGAAGTGGCGACCCGCACCGCCCAGCTGGACGCCCAGATGGCCGAACTGCTGGAGGTGGACCGGGACCTGCGGGAGAGCGAGGCCCGCTTCCGCGACCTGGCCGAGCTGTCCTATGACTGGTACTGGGAGCAGGACGAGAACTGCCGCTTCACCATGATGTCCGGCGGCGCCTTCCAGAAGGGCCGCCTGCCCCTGGAGCAGTACCTGGGCAAGACCCGCTGGGAACTGCCCCTGCTCGGCGTCACCCCGGAGCAGATGACCGCCCACCGGGCCCAGCAGGAAGCCCACCTGCCGTTCCGGGACTTCACCTACCAGATCGTCGCCGGCGACGGCGAAATCCACTGGTACGTCAGCAACGGCCGCCCGGTCTTCGACGAGCGGGGCCAGTTCCGCGGCTACCGCGGCACCGGCCAGGACATCACCGCCCGCATGCGCACCCAGCAGGCCCTCATCGACAGCGAACAGCGCATCCGGGGTCTGCTCGACAGTACCTTCTCCTTCGTCGGCCTGATGGACCCCCAGGGCACCCTGCTGGAGGCCAACCGCACCTCCCTGGAGTTCGCCGGCGCCGCCAAGGAAGAGGTGGTGGGCCACCCCTTCTGGGACACCCCCTGGTGGGACCGGGACAGCGACAGCCGGGAAACCCTGCGCCAGGCCGTGGCCCGGGCGCGCCAGGGCGAGACGGTGCGCTTCGCCGCCAGCCACCGCACCGCCCAGGGCATCCTGCACTGGATCGACGTCAGCATCACCCCGGTGCGGGACGAGCACGGCCGCGTCATCTACCTCATTCCCGAAGGCCGGGACGTGACCGAGATGCGCCGCACCCAGGAAGCCCTGCGGGCCCTGGTGGAAAACACCGCCACGGTCTATGGCGAAGCCTTCCTCGATTCCCTGGTGCAGCACGTGGCCACCCTCTTCGACGTGGCCTACGCCTTCGTCGGCGAAGTGGACCCGGACGGCTGCCACATCCGCACCCTCTCCAGCTGGACCCACGGCGCCCCCTCCACCAATTTCGCCTACGCCCTGGATGGCACGCCCTGCCAGGTCATGCTCGGCTCCGGCCCGACCCTCTTCCCCCGGGGCATCACCGAGCTGTTCCCGGACAACCGGGCCCTGAAGGAAATGAAGGCGGAAAGCTACATGGGCGCCCCCATCACCGGCAACGGCGGCAAGATCCTGGGCCTGCTGGTGGTGATCGACGACAAGCCCCTGCCCGAGGCCAGCGGCTACCTACCCATCATCAGCCTGTTCGCCCTGCGGGCCGGCATGGAAATGGAGCGCATGGCCCAGGAACGGGCCATGCGCAGCCTCAACCAGGAACTGGAACGGCGGGTGGCCGAACGCACCGACCAGCTGGCGGTGGCCAACAAGGAGCTGGAAGCCTTCTCCTACTCCGTCTCCCACGACCTGCGGGCGCCCCTTCGCCACGTCTCCGGCTTCGTCAGCCTGCTCGAGGCCGATGCGGACAACCGGCTGTCGGAGGCCAGCCGGCGCTATCTCAACATCATCACCGAGGCCGCCAACCGCATGGGCGACCTCATCGACGGCCTGCTGGCCTTCTCCCGCATCGGCCGGGCCGAAGTGCACAAGACCCCGGTGGACCTCAACAAGCTGCTCCAGGAAGTGATCGACGACCTGGCCCAGGAGCCCCGCGCCCCGGCGGTGGATTGGGCCATCGGCAGCCTGCCGCAGGTGCTGGCGGACCGCACCCTGATCCGCCAGGTGCTGGCCAATCTGGTGGGAAACGCCCTCAAGTACTCGCGCAAGCGGGAGCGGGCCCAGATCCACATCGCCGCCGAGAGCGGGGAGCACGAAGGGCGGCCCGAGTGGGTGATCCGCATCGCCGACAACGGCGTCGGCTTCAACATGAAATACGTGGGCAAGCTGTTCGGCGTCTTCCAGCGCCTGCACGGCGCCGCCGATTTCGAGGGCACCGGCATCGGCCTGGCCAACGTGCGTCGGGTGGTGGAGCGCCACGGCGGCCGCACCTGGGCCGAGGCCGAGCCCGACCGGGGCGCCACCTTCTACTTCAGCCTGCCCCGGGACGAATGATGCATAAAGACAATAAGGAGATTCCATGGAACTGAAGCGCATCCTCCTGGCGGAAGACGATCCCCGGGACGTGGAACTGGCCCTGGAAGGCCTGGGTGCCAGCCACCTGGCCAACGAGGTGGAGGTGGTGAACGACGGCGAGCAGGCCCTGGACTACCTCTACCGCCGCGGCCCCTTCGCCGACCGGCCGGCGGGCAACCCGGCCCTGATCCTGCTGGACCTGAAGATGCCCCTGGTGAGCGGCCTGGAAGTGCTGCGGGAGATCAAGCAGGACGAGGAGCTGCGCCACGTGCCGGTGGTCATGCTGACCTCCTCCCGGGAGGAGCGGGACCTGGACGAGGCCTACGACCTGGGCTGCAACGCCTACGTGGTGAAGCCGGTGAATTTCCGCGACTTCATCGACGCGGTGAAATCCCTGGGCCTGTTCTGGGCCGTGCTCAACGAGCCGCCGCCGGGCTGCGTGCACAAGTAGGCTAGAATCCGGGCCTGGCGGCCCCGCCCGGAGCCGCCCCATCCGCCCC
>NZ_JBXAST010000026.1:0-47275 GCF_058809645.1 Azospira sp. MPR-E4
CACCCCGACACCCTGACCCTGCGCGACATGCTGGAACAGCAGAACCGGGCCGAATGCACGCTCTGAGGACGGGACAAAAAGGGGAAGGTGAAAAAGAAAAAGGCCCTCGATCAACGAGGGCCTTTTTGCAGTCATCCGTGACGGATGAGCGGAATTCAAACCAGCAGGGCACTATGGTCTAAACAAAAACGCCCTGTGTTTATGGGCACTGGAATCACAATCCAGTGCCCATCACGAAACTTAAGTGAAACCGCAGCCGAGTTGAGCCACGCCAGCCATATGGCATAGAATCAGACCAAAATGCCATGTGCAAAAAATCGATCGATGTCGCAATCTAGCCGTTAGACAACAGTGGCCATCTTCCTACCCGCTCTAAACTCAAGAAACCTCAAACTGACACCTGGGGAAAGACGCTTTGGTAACTGCCTCATGCGTAAGCTGGAGGACGATTACCACGTCTGGATAAACGTTCCCATCGGCCCCAAGCAATTCCGCCCTGACTTTGTTGTTCTCCATCCGGGCCGCGGCATCCTGGTTCTGGAAGTCAAAGACTGGAAGCTCTCCACCATTCGGCAGATTGATCCTCAAACTGTTGAGCTTCTTACGGACCGTGGGTTGGTAAATACCGTAAATCCGATCGTACAGGCACGTTCCTACGCAACTGCGATAAACGCACTCCTGGAAAAAGACCCGCTACTGATCCAGCAAGAAGAAGGGCGCTATAAAGGACATCTGCTGTTTCCCTGGGGTTATGGCGTCGTTCTGACGAACATTACCCGCAAACAATTTGAAGAATGCGGGATGGCCGAAGCAATCCCGGCTGATCGAGTCATCTGCCAGGACGAAATGACCGAAGCGGTCGAGGCTGAAGAAATCCAGCAACGGCTTTGGAACATGTTTTCCTACTGCTTCGGCGGTGTCCTCACTATGGCCCGCATTGATCGGGTGAGGTGGCACCTCTTCCCCGAAATTCGTATCCATCAAGGAAATCTATTCGAGCACAAGGCCGATCCCAACCAGTCCGTGATGAAGACCCTGCCAGATGTAGTCAAGATCATGGACCTCACCCAAGAAAAGATTGCCCGCAATCTCGGTGAGGGTCACCGTATCGTTCATGGCGTTGCAGGCTCGGGGAAAACACTGCTGCTGGCCTATCGTTGTCTGCATCTCAGCAAACAACCATTGAAAAAGCCCATCCTGGTTCTTTGCTTCAACCGCACCTTGGCCAGCAAGCTACGGGAAATGCTATTTGAAAAAGGTGCAGGAGATAGCATCCATGTCCGCCATTTTCATGGCTGGTGCAAAGACATGTGCGATCTCTATCAACTCGATCTCGCTAAAGATGAACGCCCTGCCTATGAAAAACATGTCGAGGCCGTCATCAAAGGAGCCGACCAGGGCAGAGTGCCCCGCGCACAATACGCCGCACTCCTCATCGACGAAGGCCATGACTTTGAGCCTGAATGGTTCAAACTCCTGGTACAGATGATCGACCCGGAAACGAATTCCCTTCTCCTGCTCTACGACGACGCCCAGAACATCTACGGCAAGCACAAACGCCGTGCCACATCCTGGGCCAGCCTTGGCATCGAAGCACAGGGCCGGCGTACGACCATTCTCAAGGTCAACTATCGCAATACCGTTGAAGCCCTGGATTTTTCCTACCGTTTCCTGTCTGCCTATGTGGACGAAACCAAGGGCACCGAAGAGTTTCCCATGGTCCACCCCGAATTTGGCGGCCGCACAGGACCAACTCCAGAAGTCATGCGGCTCGCCAATCTCGGCATTGAAATGGACCACATCGCAACCTGGCTCAAAAGAAGAGCCACTGATGGGATTCCCTATCGCGATATGGCCATTCTCTGCCGCTTCAATAAGCAGATAGAGCAATACGGCCTGGAACTGGCGAAACGAGACATTCCCGTGGAACAGGTATCAAAACCAGGCCAACAGCAGGATGCGATTCGTTTCCTCACCATCCATTCCAGCAAAGGTTTGGAATTCCACTGCGTGGTCATCCCAGATTTGGGAGCCATGCCTTATCAACGGGCAGGGCAGGACGAAGAAGCACGGCTGCTCTACGTCGGCATGACGCGATCAACACATCATTTACTACTAACCCACCATACTGACAGCATCTTCACCAGACACTGCAGTAAGCTTCAGGCTGCGGCTAGGCCAGCCATTCCCAGCTAAACAACTCGCTTTGAATTTTCAATCAAAGACGACAAAAAGAAAAAGGCCCTCGATCAACGAGTGTCGCGGAAATCAAAACCCTGCCAAGGGTCAGTACCATATCCTAGCCATTTTATGCCGCACTACCCCCTTGGGGGAGATAAGGAGATGGTCGTATTTGACCCATAACTCTGCCCCAGCCTTCAATCGGAAGGATAATACTGCCAGGCAACAAAAGGGCTTGTAATGGAATGGCGAAAACTAAACCAATTACAATCGATGTAAGTCGGCGCTGTGAGTATTGAATCAACGTGACTTGAAGATCAAGTTCGCCAGATATGCAAATCCACAACCCATCAGGCGGCGATAGGAGCCGTTTTTGCCAACCCCTCAGGGGCTTGCAGCCGCGGAGAAAGCACCATTAGCTCATTAGCCCGTCGCTTGACCTGAGCATAGTAAACGAGACTTTTTCTATAGATTGGGAGTCCGGCGTACAGCTCTTCAATCTGCGGTACATCGTCGTAAGTTAACATCCACGGACACTGCAACTGACGAATAGCATTCGCGAGACTGGCATGGTCTTCTGGAGAGTAGAAGTTGATATACAACTCCTGACCTTTGACGAAATATGGTGGGTCAATATTCATCAGGGACCTAGGAGGAAGCTCCCTCGACCATTGCGCGATGCACTCTGCGGCATCGAGCTGAGTCAACCGAACCACATCGCGGTGACGAGCAATCCGCTGAATTTTCCGGACTAACTCATTCCGATTAAACCGGCAATTTAGCTTGTACGTTCCTTCTTGAGACTTCCCACCAATCATCCCACCAAGCAGAATGCCCGAGCGATTAGTTCTGTTCATGAAAAGCGTAGCAAAAGCACGATCCAGCGCAGGAGCATGGCCATCCAAGAGTATGCCACGCTGGTAATGCCACTCGTCTATCGTAATCGGAGTTTCGACTATCCGTTCACACAGTTGTTCTGTTTGGTTAAGTACTGCATCCCAAAGAGCATATATGCACGGATCAATATCGTTAAGCCATACCTCTCCAACATGACCAGATAATAGCAATCGCCAAGCAAGTCCGGCGCCGCCGGCAAAAGGCTCAGCGTACACCCCCTTCTTAAGATTGTTTACATGCAGCAAATCACAAACAAACGGCGAGAGCTGTGTCTTGCCACCAGGATATCTCAATGGGGATTCAGTTGTAGGCATGACGGTAAGATAACGAAAACCGTCATGTTTGGCCAGCGCTTTCTAGATCCGTCCAAGCATTAATTTGAGCGAATCTTCCCAATTATCCCATGCAGCAATAAGACTCTTTCGAGTAGGTACATGGCCCGTATGAACGGCTGCTCCAAGGGTATGCAGGCTATATGCGGCATGTTCATTAGACATTGCAACGCGCATCGACTTTAAGCTGCTAGCAGGCACTCCCTCTTTACCAAGTTCTTCGACACAAACTTGCATCAGTTTCTGGTCTGACATTTGGGGCTGATGAACCTTGCGTTGTTTGGCATATAGCACCATGACTCGCTCTACAAAGGCACGCAACAAATAGTTCACCGCAAACTCGTGGTCATCAATAGGTGTACAACGGAACTCCTGCCTCAGACGAATGAGAGACTTATCCCCATGATTGAAGACAAAGTCTGTCGGCACAAGATATTTACGGTTGTCAGGATGCTGCTTTCCACGCGGTTTTTTTGCCTGAGGAGTTTTACTAGGCTTTGGAGGTTTAGTTGGCGATGGCAACAGTGTACGTGGCGCAACCCCCCGAACACTCAGTTCTCTAGCATAGCTTTCTCTATCTAACTTATTGGAACGAGAATGGACCAGCGGTGTGCTGCCATCAGCAAGAGGGAACGCGTCTTCTAGAAACTGGCGCAGTGCTGCATCTACTTCGGATGCGTCATGTGTGTATTGCAACTCCCGATTATTGCCGAGTCCTAGGGCCGCACGTACGAGAGGATTAGATAGATATCTGGTAAGTGTCGTGATTGCCAGCTGTTGCCGCTGTCCAGCATCTATCCAGCCTGATTCCTCTGCTCGATCTAGCACAGCCAGTGCTAACTGATTAGGAGACTCCACCTCAGCATAACGAGATTTCTGAGGAGAATCCCATGAACGCGTTCCTGCGCCATCTTGGGCACCAAGATGGCGTAGTCCAATCCAAGGACGAGCCGCATGACGATCTGAAAACAAAACAACGGAGAGCGTAGCAGGCACCTCGAAACGCTTTGCCAATGCTTCAAATGCCGTACGAGCCTCAACATTCGGTGCCTTATGAGGATCGTGCAACAATTTCAGCGCACATGCTCGGCGGTTGCCCTCCACCACAATGTAGTGTCCAGGATTGCCATTCATCTCAATGACCCCCGTACGGTCAAGCGGACTCAACGAACCTTTGGTAACGATATCTTTGGCGAGGTTATAGACTTGCTCATCCTTGTAAAGCTGCGCAATGATCTCATCCTCATCCTCAAGTGGATCATGCCTGGGATTTTGCGAATCAAGGTGCAGCCTGTTTAGAGAAACGCCGTCCAAGTTCCTAAATGTTGTGTGCGAATTCGCCATACTGAACCCCAGTAATTACTCAAACATCATCTTTTCATTCTATCTCACCTGATATCCAAAAACAGCTACTCGATTGATGGAGTCTCAGATTTCTGGGTCTTATTGATATCCGAGACCTATCCCCATACAACTCAAACGTCGCCTATTGGCCGGAAGCCGAGGAAGCCCTACCTCAGATAGCTTCGGAGGAATAAGGTGGCAGCCTAGTGCGCCACTAGGTGGCAACTTTGCGATGTCACTGGGTAGCCGTTTTGATGAGAATACTCAATATCATTAGAAATCCAGATTTATCACCGCTGGAAAAAAGTGTTCGGGGGCGGCCTTCTACCAAAGAGAAATCCAACATCCGATATGCCGAGAGATATCGCTTCTTTTGCCCGCTCGACTATACGTTTACGTCGCTCGTATTCTTGCAACAGTTTTTTCGGTATGTCTTGACTATCTGGATTAGGGCCATACTCAATATCCAAGCCAAACATCACTGCCCAGTTTCCTCTGGTAGAAGAAAGACGTCGCATACAGCGGACACGTGTTTCCCACGAAAGAGACTTACCCTTGTGAGCTGGATGATAGAACGGCGATAGATTCAAGAAGCAAGAGGCCCCTACATAGTCTGTTCTCTCAGGAAAGAAGCATTGCTCATCCCATGCAAGCATCGGAAAGATGCGGTCACAGTAGAGCTTGATGAGTTCCTTCCCAACTCCGTTTCGCTGAAATTCAATCCCCAAGAAAAGCAGCATCCAGTGAATTTCTCGACCCAAGAGAAATGCATCGTGGAAGCGCTCTAGCTCTACCGCCTCACGAAATAGAATTGTTAGGCAGGCTAGAGCATCCATGCTGGCCCGATCCGAGAGCTTACCGAGTAGACGTAGTCCTATCTTCTCCCGTTTATAGATTACGTCGAATTCCCTGTGCTCGATGTGGAACACGACCATTTGTATGTCGGGATTAAGCTCTCTGAGCCAAACTTCAACATGTGGACAAACAGGTTGCTCTAGTCTCAATGCCTCCCACAGCACATGGTTTAGTTTTCTAGCAGAGCCTTTGCATTCCTTTTCAACGTTGACGACCAGAGATGGGATTGGGACACGCTCTCCATGTGAGTATTTCTGCCATCTATGGGGATAGATCAATTTCCCATCTGCATTGCGTTTGAACGAGCCCTTCTCATCAAACCTTTTCTCTAAGGCATAGCTGGATTTTTCGCCCAGTTGGTGCCGAACTGTGTGGTACCAAAACACAGCACGCAACCCGTCCGCCACATCCTTTCTGGAACGTTTTTTGAACGGCTTCAGGTTTAGCGGGGTCCTGCTAAAGTCGTCTGCAATTTTTTGAATGTCTTTTAAATCAGTCACTTGGCCATACCTCCCACACCAACATAGAGTACAAAATTTAATAGTACTGTCTGGGATGGCTGAAATATAGGTGCATTTGTAGAGTATCGAATATGACTGGTTGTGACGGGAGCTGTGATGGCAGAGCTAGAAGATGCGAATTCCCTGGCTAGAGAGTTGGAAGATGACTTGACCGCTCGCTATGGGCCTGTGGTTTCCAACGAAACGCTACGGATTGCGCTTGGGTATCCATCTATGGAGGCACTTCGACAGGCCTTAGTTAGGAAGACCGTGCCAATCCCAATCTTCACGATGCCAAATCGAAGAGGGAAATATGCGCTAGTGAAGGATCTAGCTGCGTGGCTTGCAGCCAGTAGAGACGCCGCTGTTCGGGCAGGGGAAGGAAAAAGAGAAACCTAGGACTACTAGGGCAGGTAGCCGGCACTGTTCTCCATGACTTGCATGGGTATGCCTCTTCTACTCTGCAGGAAAAACCAGAAGGAGGTGTATTGATGATCAGCCAATAACCAAGTAGATGGTGAGGCCTTAAAAGCGCAAAAGGCTTGGGGCGGCAACCCCAAGCCTTTCACAGAACCCATCAGACTTTGAGACCTGATGGGCAAATTCTCCGCGCCACCTGGGCAGTTGTCAAGGTATTGACGACCGCCAGGCCTCCTTACGTCGTTCAGGCAGCTAGCACCCCAAAAATGCTTGATGGGGAAGTGCTTTCTCCTTGGGTGGCATCACCTCTTGTACAGCTTCCCGCTGATGAAGAGTGTGACTCCTTCCTAAGTGACGTCCGGAATCTAAAGATCTATCGGATAAGCACCCCCGAGATTGATTCAGGAGATTTGTCATGTTGTCAGAGGAACAGTTGCAGGAGCGCTTTATCCTGCAAAACATCCCATTGAATGGTCGAAAGATTGTTCAAGCAATCCGGCGCGGTGATCCTTCTCGCCGTGTTGGAGGCGGTAAGTTCAACGTCGCCTGTCGCTATTCCAGCCAGAAAATGGGTTGCGTCATCCAGGCGGAGAGTCATAAAAATGAACTCCCCTATCTCTATATCTGGGACCACGATGTAGAGACGGAGGAATTCTACGACCAGCCATCCCAGATCAAATTGCGGTACAAGGGTGCGGGTGGAAGACACTGCAGCCACCTAAGTACCCCGGACTATTTTCTGATCCAAAAGGGATGGATGGGATGGGTTGAATGTAAAACAGAAGAAGAGCTCCTAAAGCGCGAGGCGTCGGGTAGTGAGCTATTTCTCCGGAGCCCCGATGGCAAATGGCGTTGCCCTGCTGGAGAAAACTTCGCCAACCAGTATGGGCTTGGATTCCAGGTACTCTCATCCAAGGAAATCGACTGGATTCTCGTCCGCAATATTGGCTTCCTGTCTGACTATCTTGATACGGCCTGCCCAGCACCTGATCCACTTCAAGTTACATTGATCAAAAATCGGCTCAGGGGTGTCCATTGGATTCTGTTGGAGGCTCTCCTGAGCCAGGCTGACATTGGGGCAGACACCGTTTATAAAATGGTGGCGGATGGAATTCTCCATGTCGATCTAACGCAAGAGCTCTTGACTGAGCCCCAATACACGACAGTTTGTACCGATGTCATGAGTTTGGCTGCTTACCAAGGCCAGAGGAGGCTACAGACAGCGATAACCATGCCGGACATTGGAGCCATCGAATTGAAAGCTGGTGAAAGCTTTCTGTGGGATGGACAGCCTTGGAAAATCCTGAATGTTGGCGTTACTGAGATTTTTGTCGTCGACGAGCAGAAGACATGCTCCACTTTGTCACGAGAAGTCTTCGACGGCTTGGTCACCCAAGGAATCATCACCGGCATAGAGCGATCCATCGCCGATTGTCACCAGCGTGCAGCAGAACAGGTCCGCCATGCGGCGCCTATCGATCTGGAGGAAGCCAATCGTCGATATCAAGTTCTTGAGCATCCCGAATCATCCGTAATCCCAGCTCGGACCCTTCGGTCATGGCGTGCCAAGCAACGCGAAGGAGAGTTGGTCTACGGGAACGGGTATGTCGGACTACTTCCACGCATTAGCGCCCGAGGCAACCGAAATCGGAAAATTCCGGCATTGGTTATTGAGCTGATGCACGAAGTTATCAATGAGCTGGTGTTGAGCTCGGAGAGGATTTCAATCTCCATCGCTTACGGCGAACTCGTCAATCGTTGCGAGGACAAGGGTGTCCAGGCGCCTTCAGAAAAGACCTTTTCTCGCGAGATCAAGCGGCTCTCGGAAGAAGTAGTCAAGCGAGCCCGTGAAGGTGACAAGGCTGCGTACTCCATTTCAGAGTTCCACTGGGTAATTGACCAATCGACCCCACGACATGGTGAGCGACCTTTTGAGATCGGCCACATCGACCATACCGAACTGGACGAGCAACTGGTTGATAGTAGGACCGGGGAAAACCTGGGTAAGGCTTGGCTTACGATTCTAATCGATGCATATACTCGGATGATTCTTGGGTTTTTCCTAACCTTTGATCCTCCCAGCTATCGTAGTTGCATGGCCGTAATCCGGCATGCCCTGAAACAACATGGCCGTATTCCCAAGACCATTGTGGTGGATCAGGGAAAGGACTTCGAATCTGCCTATTTTGAATCCCTCTTAGCCCGTCTCGAGTGTCACAAGAAGTCCCGGCCAGCCTCGAAATCCCGCTTCGGCTCTGTCATTGAGCGCTTCTTCGGAGTGGCAAATCAGCGATTGATCCATAACCTAGTTGGCAACAACCAAGCGCTGCAGAAACCACGAAGCATGTCCCCGAGTCACGATCCGCGGAAACTGGCGGTCTGGACACTCCCTGAATTTACGAACCTATTTGAGCGATTCATTGACGACGCTTACGCCAATCTTATTCATCCCACGCTCGGAATTTCTCCGCGGGAAATGATGGCTCGTGGTCTCGCCCTATATGGCAATCGTCCTCACCTATTGATTCCTTACACCCCAGATCTCATTCTTCAGTGCCTGCCGTCGACACGGAGTGGCAACGCCATGGTTCGCCAGGGACGGGGTATCAAGATTCGCGGGATTCTCTATTGGCACGCGGCCTTACGCGATTCAGAAATTACCGGCACTCAGGTTCCAGTCCGCTACGACCCCTTCGACATTTCCAGGGCATACGCCTATGTCAAAGGTGAGTGGCATCTCTGCCGCTCGGAACACGCGTCTGTATTTGAGCGTCGGACCGAAGCTGAAATACAGGTCATTACTCAGGAAATACGAGCCCATCACGCTAACTATGGCATTCGTCGCCAAATCAACGGTGCGGACATGGCTGCTTTCGTGATCAAAGAGAAGAAAAACGAGGCCCTCTTGCGGCAGCAGCGCCGCGATGCAGAGCGCCGTGAGGAGGAATCTGATGTAGCACCTCCCCTTCCCGAACTGCTGGCACCATCAGACCCCCACTCACCACTTACGTTTGAGGACCAGTGGGCCAGCGTGGAGTTCTCCTTTGAAAACTTCGGAGAACTCAAATGAACATGAACGACCTGCAGCAAGATCCGATTACTTCTGCTATCGCCGGGTTCAGCGGACATATCTTTGCTCATCCCCATGCAGCAGCGACCTTCCGGGATTTGATGGATGCCATTTCCGCAGACTCTCTGCCCCAAATCGTCATCATTACCGGCCCTACCGGAGTTGGGAAAACCACGCTGATCCAGGCACTTGTCGACAAGATGGTAGAACGCTACCTACCCCGGATTGCCGCTGAGACAGACTTTGTACCGATCGTTTCGGTAGATGCCATCCCACCGTGCGCTACCAACTTCAGCTGGAAAGACTTCTATATCCGCCTTTTGACCGGGCAGAACGAGCCATTAGTCAATCGCAAGCTCCTAATCAGTCGGCAACTCACGCTCTTTCCAGAGCATCCTGCTGCCAACCCTCTGGAACAGTCAGTCACGGATGCCCTACGCCGGTCAGCTGAGGAATACCTCAAACGTCGTCGTACCAAGCTACTTATCATTGACGAGGCCCATCACCTCTTGTTGGTCACGAATCGTCAGCGCTTAGAGAACCAATTTGAGTCTCTGAAGATTTTGGCCATGAAGACCGGAACTACCATCGTTCTGGTCGGCACCTATCGACTCCTAGATATCCTTGACCAGAGCGGCCAACTCTCTCGTCGTAGCCAGATCATAAACTTTCCGCGTTACGACACGCGAAAGAAGTCGGATCAGGGAGAGTTCAGGAAAGCGCTCGCCTTCTTCGAATTGCTACTCTCAAAGCATATTCCTACGTCCCTCAATCAGGAGGCGGCCTACTTCTACATGAAGTCGGCAGGTTGCATCGGAATCCTGAAGGACTGGCTGACTCGCTGTCTTGAGCATGCATTGCGCGAGGAGGCTCAGAGGATTGATGCTGCGTTCGCTGAGCGGTATGCCCTCAAGAACCGGGCGCTGGTCACTATCGTCGAGGAGGCTTGCTGGGGTGAACAGAAGCTCTCGGATGTCGACGACCTTAAGCTCAGGGACCTCCTGGAAAATGGAGTGCTATTAAGCTCCAAAGAACCTTTCGGCCAGGGAACGCCTCGTCGAATTGGTAAACGCAAGCCGGTTCGCGACCCAGTGGGAGGAATTCGGCCATGACTCTGAATACGTTCGACAATGAACTGGTGACCGGCTACCGTTCTGATCGCCCTATTCCTGAACGTAGCCGGCTGTTTTCCCTAGCTCCGGTAGAGTTTCCGGTAGAGCAGCGGGAAAGCCTAATTTCTCTGCTAGTCAGAACTTGTGCTGCCCATTCGCTCAATCCTCGCCGAGTAGTCGCCGAAGTACTAGGGAAAGCAAAACCTGAATTAGAGCCCCTTGCCTACCCGAAATTCTTCAATCGGATGGCAGGCACTATAAACGGCCATGGCAAGTACGCTTCCTTATTTGTATCAGTCCTTGAAGCATCAACCGGACAACGGGGTTTATCCCGGCTGACGTTACTTCCCTGGCAGGACTTCTTTCCCCACAAGGGACAAGGAATGCTGTCTCCGACCCCTCGATGGTGTTCGGCCTGTCTCTTGGAGCAGCGTCGAAGTCGAGACGATGTTTACTTTCCGCTGCTGTGGTCACTGCAAGCCTACCGGGAATGCACAGTACATAACCGCCCATTGCAGGATCACTGCCCCCATTGTGGGAAGCTACAACCCTTCTTATCTCGGTATCCGGACCAGGCCATTTGCCACCATTGTTTGCGTTCGCTAATCCACCCCGACTACGCGATTTGCAATGAAGAACCTACTGCAACTCAGTTTGAGATTTGGGTCGCAAAGGCATTAGGTGACATGGTTGTAAGGCAAAGTACCTCTGATTTTGAGCCGTCGGTAGAAAAATTCCACGAAGTCATGAAGTCCATCGTCGAAACCACGAGCGATGGGAATCGAGCAGCGTTCTGCCAGGCCATCGGCTTCAACCGATATGCACTTAAGAATTGGCTGACCAAGGGAGAACGACCGTCCCTGCCCCAATTCTTGGCTTTCGGATATGCAGTTCAGGCATTGCCCATTGATCTAGCACGGGGGAATAGCGGCTTCCAGCCCTCACTTTCGGCACCAATGGTGCCCGGAAAATTGAAGGTCAGAGAACGTGGCCAGGATACTGATGAAACTAACCGAGCTGAACTCAGAAGACGGATTCAGAAGGATATACAGACCGAGCCACCACAGCCGGTATCGGCGATCGGAAAGCGCTACGGAGTTACTGCATCGTATCTTCGATACTGGTTTCCAGACATCTGCCTGAATATCAGTACCCGTTACAAAGAATTCCTCAGACTGCGTGGAAAAAAACGCTTGAACGACCAAATCCAACGTGTCCAAGACATCGTTCAGGCATTCCATGACCAGAAAAGCTATCCGTCACGACGCAAAGTAGATTTGATTCTTCGGAAGGAGAAGGCTTCGCTTAGGGAACGCGCGGTCCGTGATGCCTATCGGGCAGTACTAGTCGTTAGAATCGACCCAGCTTAAAAAAATACCGCTTTTCGACCTAACCGGCAGGTGCCCAATGTGGAAGTGCATCCGCAAGGTGCCAGTTACTTTCCGTTCAACCGCCATGCAACGGTGAACAACAGTTTCTCCATCCTGCGAACTGTAACTCCCGCCCCCAATTAGCCTTTGCGCTAATTTCCCTCCTGAAGACGTCGGCCCCCCTTCCGTGAGCGCCTTAAGCAGACCCACAATAGGGGCGCTCAGATTCCCTGCGGCAGCGTCGCGTCGACGAAAAGTACGAGATTCTCGCCAGCAAGATCCTTCAGTTCCTGCTTGTATATGAATATCTCTTGCTCAGAGCGACAGCCTACATACACCTTCCGGCCCTCCTCAACGAGCGGGCGCAAAGCTGCTGCAAGCTCGAAATGGCGGGAGGTCATCCGTATCCTAGTGCCATCGAGGTAAACGGTCCTACACCGAGAGTCGAAGGAAAACACCTCCGGCCGGCCATACAGCATCCCAATGCTCGATTCCCTTACACGCAGCAAGCACTTTTCGCGGGCTTCTCGCAGAGCGCTGGACGCCTTCACGAGATTGAAGGTGTACTTGTTTCCCTTGAGCCGCTTGCTCTTTCCTACAGTTAGCTCCATCGCCCCGGTTTCTTCCCCCAGTTTGAGTAGGGCCTGCACAGCCATGGCCCCTCCGCGCCCATCGGTCAAGCACCTGATGTCATAGAGTTGTCCGTCGTCCTCAATCACGACTTTGGTCGCGTAGAAGCTCACGAACGACCTGTTCGCCTTTCCGTGTCGCACTGCATTCTGGACGACCTCCAGGATCGCGGCAAGAAGGTGCCGCACAAAGTCGGCGCTGCATTCCCGGTCGGACACATACTGGCGAAGCTTGTACTCGGCGCGCAGGCCGATGCCGAATTCGAGATGATCCGTAAGGGCTTCCTTGCCAATCTCGCGGACGTCGAACTCGATCGTGTCGCCCGATAGTAGATCGTACAGGTGTGCTGTCTCGATCGAGGCACGCGGATGGTCGACGACCTCATGCCTCTGCAGGGTAACCAAGAGCGGCTCGATGACCACTGACGCCCTCCGCGCCGCCTCACCCTGCTTCTCGCGCGAAAAGTCATCCCCGCCGGCATCAGACACCGCCTTGACGACGAGCCAACGGGAGCCACTCTCGAGGAACCCAAAGGCTTCCATTTCCCCTCCTAGCAGCTCGGGGTACCGCTCAACTAGCCGCTCGCGCAAGCGGTCGCTCTTGTAGAGGGTCTCCAGGCTGGCCAGGGAACCAATCCGCACCCTTAGGTGGTCCTCAAGTTCTCGGACAACTGGCTCCTCGAGGGTCACAATGCTCACCAGCCTCTGGGCTTGGGGTACTTCTGCATCTCCCTCTGCATGTCGGATATTTAAGGCGACGACCTCTGTGGCGACAATACAGACCTCGGCACCGACATTCTTAGGATTGCCCCAGCAGAAGCCTGCTAGAACAGTCAGGACTGGCTTGGGGAAGTTGTTGTTTTTAAGCAGCGCGCTTGCTATGCGAGCAACAGACAGAGCCTTAGACACCCCACTCTCACCTGTCACGTGGAGCACAAATCGCCCACCCAGAGTACCCAACGAACACCCTGTGGTCTCGATCCCAATATCAGCCGTGCGCCGATCTCGCAGGACTGCGTTTATGGCTTTTTTTCCTCGCTGTTGGAAGTGAGGAGGAGGACGTAGTTCTCATCAAGTGCTGGTGTCTGATGAGCAATTTTAATGACGTTGTCCATTTCTCGATGGCTTGTCATAGAAGTGAATCGCCCCTCATGATCGCCCTGCTGCCATAACCACTCGCTCGACTGAACTGATTTTTCCCCGTCGTCAAGCTCAGAGCACCGACACACTGGCCACTAGCGAGGTGCTATGGACTCTGCAAAAGTAGTACGGGAGAACAACGCTCCCTCGGCTTCCCAGCTGCTGTACCAAAGCTGACGCGCTGTCCGACCTGCGGTTTGACTCCAATGCTGAAGAATTCGCTGAGATGAAAGAAGACGGGGTCGCCACCATCAACAGATATGAAACCGGCATTTGCCTTCCGGCCGCTTGTATACGTGTGGGGGTAGGTCGTTATCACCCCCACCTTTCTGGGTGTTGCCGAATAGCAGAGAGCCTCACATCGTTGTACGACCTCATCTGCTGTTGGACGAAGCTTGGGATCAATCTGCAAACAACCGTGTACGAGAGCCCACAATTCCTGCTCAAGTTTCGCGGTTTCCAGATGCTGTCCAAACCATTCAGGGGGAGGCAACTCGACCTTTCCAGCCACTTCCGCCTGCGCCATTTTCATGATGGCGCCTTTGCCCACACCAAATGGCGGCTTTCCGAGTAACAAATGGCATGTAATTGCCCCGAAAGCCCAAATATCGGCTGGTTGCTCGGCACTAGCCCAGTCGTTCCAGCATTCCGGTGCCAAATATGGGACCGCCCCTAGAAGGGTACTCGATGAAGTTAAGGTGTTCTCATCTAGCTCAAATTTCTCAATCTCGGCTTCCAATTCCTTCTCGGCGAGCTTAGCAATTCCAAAATCAGTCAATTTAACGACGTCCATACGACCATCGGCAGACGTCATTATGTTGCTAGGCTTGAGATCGCGGTGACAGATACCAACCCTGTGCGCTGCCTGAAGCCCCTTCGCGATGTTATGAACCACCCAAGCGGTGAGTGACGGATCAAGAAAGATGAAGTCGCTCGCGAGTCGTCTTCCCAGGTCCACCCCTTCAATGAACTCCTCCACCAAACAACGGTTGGAACCTTCCTCGACGTAGTCAAGCGTGGCTGCTACATTCGGATGAACTACGCGGGCACCCATCTGTGCGCCCCTGCTAAAGCGCTTGTCGACAATTCCTTCACGTGGTGTTTTAAGTGCCACTACTCGCCCTAGAGCAAGATCGAAGCATCGATAGACCTCTTGCATACCGCCTTCAAGGTGGAAAGATTCAATTCTGTATCGCCCTGCGACAACGTTGTCAGCCTTAAACTTCATAGGACAACCTCCGGGTGCGATGAGAAGAATGTCACCCACTCTCTAGCCGGTCCAAGGTCGGGCGCACCAAATCCAATGACACACGCCTCGTGGAGGACGTGGCCCGGTTCGGTTGGTATGTTATTAATGCTGACCGAACCCTCTACCTCAGTGATCAAGAATCGAAGACCGTCGTAGTTCACTCTCAATCGGCCCAATGCGCCGATCTTCAACGTAACCGTTGGCTCTTTCACGGACAGCTCAAAAACTTCTTCAACGCCTTGCACAAAAAGACCGCGGTGCTTGTTTCGGCTGAGGTGCTTAGCTAGTACGGAACTGACCTCGTCCGCCGAGGGCCGGTTCTTTGGACACGGGTCAATACACGCATCGAGAATGTCGACAACTTCCTTGTGAAGACCGTCCGGCTGTTTGTCGGCAGTTGGCATCACGGTACCAACGGATGGGGCTCGCGCAGATTTTTGCGGGGGCTTTTCCATTAACTCTGGAGGAAAAATGGGATAGGCAAGTGCCCACGCACATATTCCTAAAGCGTATATATCCATCTCAGGGGTAATCGTAGCCCCTGCTACATACAGCTCTGGTGCGGCGTAAGTTAGAGTGCCCTTGTTCTGCTTTGTCTGGTACCCACCATCCGGTGACGATATGCCGAAGTCGAACAGTTTGATGACTCCAGCAGCAGATTCTTTAAAGTTATCGAGTTTAAGGTCGCGGTGAATAATTCCCACAGCATGAAGATCGCGAAGAGCGCATGCGAGCTGATAGAGTATCTTGAGATAACCCAGCGGATTGATCGCTGCCTCTTTATGAAACGCTGAAAAGTCCCGCCCACGGAGACGCTCTATAATAACGCCCGCAATTTCACCCTTTTCATTTGTAATGACGTCATATACCTCGACGACATGGCGAGACCGCGCTTTGCAAAGGCCTTTAATTTCGTTCTGAAGCTGAACGTTGTTTGCGGTGTCCTGCATAACCTTCATCAGAACGACTCGTCGGAGAAACGTATCCTCAAGTGGGATAACGGTTCCGAATCCCCCAGCCAGTACGCTCTTCGTCAGAGTCTTGTATCGCTGCGGCAGCGCCACCCCTTGGTCCCCTTCCTCTATTTCTTGGCTTACTCGCTTTTATTACGATCTTCGCTGGTCGTCACTTCGATTTTTGGCCTCCCCATTTTTGGATCGGCCGGCTCCAATCTTAGCTGTAATTCGTCTTGAGTCTTCCGGGATTCCTTCTTTACTACTTTCCTTTTTGGCTTTTCTGCCTTCCCACGCGCCTCAAGCGGCTTGGCTTCGCCTATCCAGGCGCTCGTCAAGAGCTTGATCTTGGCTAACGACGACCACAAGGTAATTTCCGGTTGTTGTCTACCGGTTGACGCCTGTATCGGTCCGCCATACAGCCTCTCTATATTGCCAATCGCAATCAGCGAAGCGTTGTCTACGCCACCTACCCAATTTGCAAGAGCAATGGCCCGCCGAATAGCATCGTTCGGAGTGGCAGAATTCGCGACTGTAGCCTCGAAGTCCCTTGCTGCACGCCACAAGCCATCTGAGCCCAGCACGGCACCGAGACGGAAGCGCTCACTGGTATATGTTTGGACGCGCAAGTCGTCGGCCGTTCTTCCGCCCTCGCCAATTGCTTGTGAAAGTCGGCCTTGCAGTCCGCGCGCCCGGATTAGAGCTGCAGGGTTGCCCGGTAAATCCTTCAGCTCATTCTCGATCGTGTCGTCGACCGTAACCTGATCAAGCTTGCTCGAATTCGTATCCCAGCTGTACGCGCGGCTATCGCCTACGTTGGCGCAGATGAGCTGCCCGCTGGTAGTGGCGAGGAGCATTACGAGAGTAGTCGCTCCCCGACCCTGAAGCTCTTTTCGGACTAGATCGTCGGCTCGCCTAACAAGAGCAACGGCAAGTTCCTTCAAGGAAGGGCGCACCCGCTGCTGGGCAAGGTCCGCAATGATGCTGGAAATGGTAAGAGCCGCTGCTTGGTCACCGGACTCAGAGCCACCGACGCCATCGCAAACCAAAGCAACTGTGTACGTTTCTGCGCAGGGGGTCGTGATTCTTGCGACTGCGATACGGTCTTCATTCCGGTCTCGCCTTAAACCGGGGTGTGTCGCCATTGCGATACCCAGTTCCTCTATGACCAATTGCGCGGCATGCGACCCGGCGATCTCATCCAGGATCGCGGTGTGGAGTGACGAAGCTCCGGCTGGGCATTTGTTCGAGGCTTGGATCATCATGCCCATATGTTACCTTGAATAGTTGGCTCCACATAAGGCCTTCGGGTAGCCGATGCTACGGGCAGGTCAATTGCGGTCGGAGACGTTACTCCAATGTGTGCCTATACCAATCAAGCGGTGTTCAAAGCAGTCGGAGAAGAGTTCACAGCAAGCAGATAGCTGTTGTTTGGCCGCGTTGTATCAAACGATTGCATTGGCCGATAAGAATACAAAAAGGCCACTCACAAGGAGTGGCCTTTTCATTTCTTTGGGCCCAAATGAAAAAAGCCAGATCATTTCTGATCTGGCTTCAATTCCCCTTTGCCAGGAAGCATATCTTTGCCACCAGGTTTCTGAAGCATAACCCTGCCTTCCGGCAAACTTATGGGCCAAGCGACAACGAGGGCCTTTTTGCAGTAATCCGTGGCGGAGAGGGGGGGATTCGAACCCCCGTCAGGGTATTACCCTGAACACGCTTTCCAGGCGTGCGACTTAAACCACTCATCCACCTCTCCGCGGAAGCCGCGCATTATAGCGAAGCTTTTGAATAACGCAAAACATTTTCGCCGGATCGCTCAATTTGCTTCCAGGGCGATGAGCTGGCGCAAATAGGCGAGGATGATCCACAGCCAGAAGAGGACGAAAAAAGTCAGCAGGGGCAGGTGCCGGTCCAGAATCACCCGGGGTGCCAGACGGCGCATCAGCAGCAGGGCGGGACGGGTAACGATGCGGAACATCTGGTAGATGGGATTGCCCTCCCGGCGGCTGCCGGCGAGGAGTGCCAGCACGCCCTGGCCGAGCAGGCACAGCCCGGCCACTTCGATCAGGGCGCGCAGGACGCTGACAAGCAGGAGAGCGGCGGATACCATGGGTCCTCACACTGAAGGGGCCACGGCGCCATGCCGTGGGCTGACGGAATTTTATGCCAGGCGCGCCCGCAGCGCTGCACCGGGCACGGGAGATGAAAACGATGCCGCTTGGCCCCTGGTCCTATCGCCTGCACGGCTGGCTGCTGCACTTCCTCGGCCGGGATGGGGCGGCCTACGCCGCCTACCAGGAGGCTTTCCGCCACACCCCCGGGGCTGCCACGGCGGCCTGCCTGGGGTATCTTGCCGCCCGTCTGGAACGCCTTGAGGACGCCGAGACCTGGTACGCCAGCGCCGCCTCCCTGGCGCCGGAGCGTGGTGAGCACCACTTCAATCTGGGTTACGTGCGGGACCGGCTGGGCCGGCCCCGACAGGCCATCGCCGCCTTCGACGTCGCTCTGGACCTCAATCCCCAACTGGACCGGGCCTGGTACGGCAAGGGGCTGGCCCATGCCGCCCTGGGCGAACACGAAGCAGCGGCGACGGCCCTGGAAAAGGCGGTGGAGCTGCAGCCCATGAACGGCATCGCCTACTACCACCTGGGCATGGCCTACCACCATGCCGGCCGGCACCAGGAGAGCGAATGCATCGCCCGGCGCCTGGCGGCCTTCGAGCCCCGACTGGCGCGACAGCTGATGCGGGATGGGGAGCATCCGCAGCTGCTCCCCCTGGTGGCCCACCTGGAGGCCTGAAACGCTCCGCCCGGGCGGAGGCTAGTCGCGCCCCCCTTCATGGACGCCGTACTGGTGGTCCAGCCGGTTCATGTAGCGGGCGTAGAACCAGATGATCAGCACATAGACCACCAGGGAGCCCTGGGCCCCCATGTAGAAGCCCAGGGGAAAGCCCAGCACGGTGAACTCGTTGAGTTCCCGGGCGAAGTAGCTGACCACGTAGGTGACCAGGAACCAGATGGCCAGCAGCAGCGCCGTCATGCGCAGGTTCTTGCGCCAGTATTCCCGATGCCGATCTGTAAGTTGCATGGCTGTACCCTGTGGCGGCGGCGCCCCGGAATGCCCCGGGGCCTTAGCGCAGTTGCGGATAGTGCACCTGCTCGACGAAGTCCTGCACCTCCCGGGAGGGCGGCTTGGTCAGCAGACTGACGACGACGATGGTAAGGAAGCCCGCCGGCACGCCCCAGACGCCGGCCGAGGTGGACTGGATGCCGAACCAGGGCTCCATGCCGATGCCGCGCAGGCCGAGCCAGGGCACGGAATCGAACTGCACCCGCACCATGTAATAGACGGTGATGAGCAGGCCCACCACCATGCCGGAGACGGCGCCGGCCCGGTTGGCCCGCTTCCAGAAGATGCCGATGACCAGGGCCGGGAAAAAAGCGGCGGCGGCGATGGAAAAGGCCCAGGCCACCATGTAGAGGATGGTGGCGGGCCGCTGGGCCGCCACCGTGGCCGCCAGCACCGCCGTCACCAGCAGCAGGGACTTGGAAATGACCAGGCGCCACTGGGTCGATGCCCGGGGCTGGATGATCTTGTAATAGACGTCGTGGGAGAGGGAACCGGCGATGGTCAGCAGCAGGCCGTCGGCCGTGGACAGGGCCGCCGCCAGGCCGCCGGCCGCCACCAGGCCGGAGATGACGTAGGGCAGGCCGGCGATTTCCGGCGTCGCCAGGACGATCACGTCCGGATTGAGGGACAGTTCCGCCAGTTGCAGCAGGCCATCGTGGTTGATGTCCTCGATGGCCACCAGCCCCACCTTGCCCCAGGCCGCCACCCAGGACGGCAGGTGGGCGATGGGGGTGTTGATCAGGGTCGAATAGACCTCGTACTTGGCGAACACGGCGTAGGCCGGGGCGGTGAAGTACAGCAGCAGGATGAAGAAGAGGGACCAGGTCACCGACTCCCGCGCCTCCTTCACCGTGGGCGTGGTGTAGTAGCGCATCAGGACGTGGGGCAAGGCGGCGGTGCCCACCATGAGGCAGAACATGAGGGTGAGGAAGTTGAGCCGGGCGGCCGAGGATTCGGCCTCGCTGCGACCGGGGAAGGCCTCGGCGTGGCGGATGGGCATAGCGCCCCGGTCGGCGGCGGCGTGCATGGCCGCGTCCCAGCGCTCCCGCGCCTCCTCCGCGTTGGCCGGCAGGTCCCGCCGCAGCCGCTCCAAGGCCACCACCTCGCGCATGGGGGCGTTCTCTTCCTTGAGGGCGTTGATGCGCATGGTCAGGCGCTGCCGCTCTTCCGCCAGGGAAACGGGCAGGCGCATGATCTTCTCGTAGTAGGCGTCGGCCCGCTCCCGGTACAGGCCCCGCACCTCCTGCTCGGCCGGAGTCTCGAACAGCTTTTCCTCCAGCTTGCCCACTTCCTGCAGCACTTCCCCGTACACCAGCTGGGGCACCGGCACGCTGGTGATCTGGAAGGACAGCAGGGCCACCGGCGTCACGTAGGCAATGATGAGGATCACGTACTGGGCCACCTGGGTCCAGGTCACGGCCCGCATGCCGCCGAGGAAGGAGCACACCAGGATGCCGGCGAGGCCGACGAAGACGCCGATCTCGAACTGCAGGCTGACGAAGCGGCTGGTGATCAGCCCGACGCCGTAGATCTGGGCCACCACATAGACGAAGGAGGCGATGATGGCCGCCGCCACGCCCACCAGGCGGGGCGCGTTGCCGCCGTAGCGCACGGCGAGGAAGTCGGGGATGGTGTATTGCCCGAACTTGCGCAGATAGGGCGCCAGGAACAGGGCCACCAGCACGTAGCCGCCGGTCCAGCCCATGATGTAGGCCAGGCCCTGGTAGCCCGTCAGGTAGAGGGTGCCGGCCATGCCGATGAAGGAGGCAGCGGACATCCAGTCGGCCCCGGTGGCCATGCCGTTGAACAGGGCCGGTACCCGCCGCCCCGCCACATAATACTCGGAGACATCGGCGGTACGGCTCATGACGCCGATGGTGGCGTAGATGAGGATGGTGAACAGGAGGAAGGCGTAGCCGATCCAGCGGGGCGGCAGCCCCAGGTGCTCGAGGAAGGCGAGGACCGCGACGAAGGCCAGGAAGCCGACCGTATAAAGCAGGTAGTAGCGCTTCAGCTGCTGACGGAACCCCTTGGCGGTCGGCATGGCGCCTGCCTCCTCAGTTGCTGCGCCGCAGCCAGCGGCGGACCCGCTCGATTTCCATCATCCGCTCCGGGCATTCGGCGCCCCGCTCCGCCGCCCGGGCCATGGCCACCTGCAGCAGCTTGGCGGTGGCGTAGCAGTCGGAGACGGCGTTGTGGCGCTGGATGTTCTCGATGCCGAAGAGGTTGAGCCAGGCATCCAGGGCCACGTTGGTGTCGATGCGGTCCTGGAACAGCTCGGGCATGATCCAGGCCAGGTCCAGCCACTGCTGCTCGAACTCGATGCCCAGGTACTTCTCCATGGCCCGGGCGATCATGGAGTGGTCGAACATGGCGTGGTAGGCCACCAGGGGGCACTTGCCGATGTATTCGAGGAACAGCAGCAGGGCATCCGCCGGCTCCATGCCCTCCCGCTGGGCCGAACCGCCGATGCCGTGCAGCAGGATGTTGGCGGTGTCGCTCACCACCTCCTGCTTGAGGATCACCTCGAAGGCGTCCTGGGTGTCGATGAGGCCATTGACCACGGCCACGGCGCCAATGGAAATGAGCCGGTCCTTGACCATGTTGAGGCCGGAGGATTCCACGTCTACCACCACATAGCGGGTCTGGAAATGGGAGTGGTTGAGGTCCGGATCCGGCAGCTGCTGCCAGCGTTCCAGGCGCTCCCGCTGCTCGGGCGAGAGCACCACCTCCGGCTTCTTGCTGCGGAAGAAACGGGCCAGCCAGCTCATACCTGGTAGTCCATCTTGATGCGGCTCTGCAGCTTGCGCACCTGGCGGAAGGATTCCTTGAGGATGCGCCGGTCCAGCTCATTGAGCTTATCCGGATGGATGCGGTTGTCCCCGGCCTGGCCCGCCTCCGTCTCCAGGTGCTGATGCCGCAGGCGCAGCAGCTGGATGAAGTTGAAGGAGTCGATGATGGCGGCCATTTCCTCGCCGCTGATGCCCAGACGCTTGGCGCTGTGGCGCAGGCGCTGCACCGTGTTGCTGTTGTGGATGCCGGCGGCCAGGGCGTAGATGCGGGCGATGTCCACGAACAGGCGGGCGCCGTACTTCTTCAGGTCGATGGTACCCGGATGCTCCGGATCCAGATCGGTGACGAAGTCTCGGATCTTGCCCAGGGGCGGCTCCACGTCCAGGGCGTTGTGGGCCATCATCTTGAGGAAGCCCGGGTTGCTCGTGGTCAGGCTCAGCATCCACTTGCGCAGCCGCTCCCCCAGGCTGGGGTTGCCGTAAAGGGTGCGGAAATCGAAGAAGATGGTGGCGTTGAGCAGGGCCGCCGGATGGGGATGGCGCACCCAGTTGGTGAACTTTTCCTCCCACTCCTCCAGGGTCAGGCACAGGTCCGGGTTGCCGGCCATGATGTTGCCGGAGCAGAGGGGGAAGCCGCACTTGTCCAGGTCGTCGTTCACGTCCCGGGCGAAGTCCAGCAGCCGCATCTTCAGCTGCTCCTTGTCCATGAAGTCCGGGCACAGGTAGATGATGCCGTTGTCCTGGTCGGTGCTGAAGGTCTGCTCCTCCCGGCCTTCGGAGCCGAAGGAGAGCCAGGCCCAGTCCACGCCGTAGAGGTCGTGCTTGTCCAGGTTCAGTTCCAGCACCCGGCGGGTGATGGTGTCGTTGAGGGCGGAGATGAACTGGGTCACCTGTTCCGCGCCGACCCCCTGGGCCAGCATGTTGAGGGCCAGCTGACGCACGTCGTGGCTGGTCTGCAGCAGGGTTTCCAGGTCCGGCGCCGTCTCCACCGACTGGCGGATCTGGCGCAGGCCGACCCGCTGCAGGGTGAACAGGTCCCGCTCGGAAATGACGCCCTTGAGCCGCCCTTCCCCATCCACCACCAGCACGTGGCGGATGCCGTGCATGGCCATGGCCAGGGCCGCATCGTAGGCATAGACCGTGTCCTGCAGGGTATGGGGGTCCTTCGACATGACCTTGCCGATGGGCTCCTCCAGGGCCACGCCGGCCAGCACCACCCGGTGCAGCACGTCGCTCTGGGTGAAGATGCCCACCGGCTTGCCTTCCGCATCGGTGACGATCATGGAGCCCAGGCGCTGCTGGCCCATGGCCTCCAGCACCTGGCGCAGGGGCGTTTCCGGCTGCACCGAGACGGGTTCCCGCTTGGCCAGCAGGGACAGGGGCGTGTTGAGGGACTGCTGCTCCGCCGCCCGCTGGGCGAACTGGACCTGAAGCTGCTGCCGGGACTGGTTGAGCAGGCTGGCGATGTACTGGGTGCAGAACAGGTTGAACACCGAGCTCATGCGCATCAGCTCGAAGAAATCGTCGGCCGCCAGCTGGTAGCAGAAGACATCCTCGATGGCGGTATAGCCGTTGGTGGAGGCCCGCTGGGCGGTGACGGCGCCGATGGGGAAGCATTCCCCCGGGCCCAGGGTCATGGCGTTGTATTCGGTGACATTGACCTCGCCGGCCTGGCGCGCCACCACCTTGCCCCGCTGGATGATATAGAAGGTGCGGGCCGCCCCCATGTCCGGGGTCAGGATGGCCGCATCCTTGTGGTAATAGGCGAGCTTGAGGCGCTCGGCGAGGAAACGCAGGGCATCCCCCTCCATGCGGTCGAAGGGCGAATGGCGCCGCAGGAACTCCATGGTGGCGGACACCAGCATCTGGGTTGCGTTTGTGGACATTTTTTATTCTCTCCCTGCGCAACGTAGCAAATGAAGAGGCCGGCGCGAACAATATCGCGCCGGCCCGAAAGCGGTCTTTATAGTCTGCCGCTTGGTACAGAGTGTCGATGGCCGGTGGATCATGCCGGCTTCACGACTGGGTGGTCTCCTCCACGCCCCTCTGTATTTCAGTTGTTTTACCGCCGGGTCGCCCCGGCGGTTGGTTGCAGGCTCAGGCGCCGGGTTGTTTCAGTTGCTCCAGGATGGCCGGGTTTTCCAGGGTGGAAACGTCCTGGGTGACTTCCTCGCCCTTGGCCAGGGAACGCAGCAGACGACGCATGATCTTGCCGGAGCGGGTCTTGGGCAGGTTCTCGCCGAAGCGGATGTCCTTGGGCTTGGCGATGGGGCCGATTTCCTTGCCCACCCAGTCCTGCAGCTCCTTGATGACGCGCTTGGCATCCTCGCCGGAGGGACGGGAGCCCTTCAGCACCACGAAGGCGCAGATGGCTTCGCCGGTCAGGTCGTCGGGACGGCCCACCACGGCAGCCTCGGCCACCAGGGGGTTGGCCACCAGGGCGGATTCGATTTCCATGGTGCCCATGCGGTGACCGGAGACGTTCAGCACGTCGTCGATACGGCCGGTGATGGTGAAGTTGCCGGTCTTGGCGTTGCGCACGGCACCGTCGCCGGCCAGGTACAGGCGGCCGCCCAGGTCTTCGGGGTAGTAGGACTTCTTGAAACGCTCCGGATCGCCCCAGATGGTGCGGATCATGGAGGGCCAGGGCTTTTTCACCACCAGGAAGCCGCCCTTGCCCCACTCCAGCTCGTGGCCGGTCTCATCGACGATGGCGGCCTGGATGCCGGGGAACGGCAGGGTGCAGGAACCGGGCACCAGGGGGGTGACGCCGGGCAGCGGGGTGATCATGTGGCCGCCGGTTTCGGTCTGCCAGAAGGTATCGACGATGGGGCAGCGGCCGCCGCCGATCTCGTTGTAGTACCACATCCAGGCTTCGGGGTTGATCGGCTCGCCGACGGAACCCAGCAGACGCAGGGAAGTCAGGTCGTACTTCTTCGGCAGGTCGGCGCCGGCCTTGATCAGGGAGCGGATGGCGGTGGGCGCGGTGTAGAAGATGGAGACCTTGTGGTCCTGGATCATCTTCCAGAAGCGGCCGGCGTCCGGGAAGGTGGGCACGCCTTCGAAGACGATCTCGGTGGCGCCGCAGGCCAGGGGGCCGTAGGTGATGTAGGTGTGGCCGGTGACCCAACCGATGTCGGCGGTGCACCAGAAGACATCGTCAGGCTTGATGTCGAAGGTCCACTTCATGGTCAGGGCGGCGTGCAGCAGGTAGCCGCCGGAAGAGTGCTGGACGCCCTTGGGCTTGCCGGTGGAACCGGAGGTGTAGAGCAGGAACAGGGGATGCTCGGCCTCGACCCACTCGGGTTCGCAGACGTCGGACTGACCGGCTTCGGCATCGGTCCACCACACGTCGCGGCCGGCCACCATGTTGCAGGCGCCGCCGGTGCGCTTGGCCACGATCACGGTCTTCACCGGGGAGTTGGCGCCGACCAGGGTAAGGGCTTCATCAACGGCGGGCTTCAGGGGGATGTTCTTGCCGCCACGGGTCTGCTCGTCGGCGGTGATGACGGCCACGGCGCCGGCATCCAGGATGCGCTCTTCCAGGGACTTGGCGGAGAAGCCGCCGAAGACCACGGAATGGATGGCGCCGATACGGGCGCAGGCCTGCATGGCGACGATGCCCTCGATGGACATGGGCAGGTAGATGATGACGCGGTCGCCCTTCTTGATGCCCTTGGCCTTCAGCGCGTTGGCGAACTTGGCGACGCGGGACAGCAGTTCCTTGTAGGTGACCTTGGAGACGGCACCGCCGTCGGCTTCGAAGATGATGGCGACCTTGTCGCCCAGGCCGGCTTCGACGTTCTTGTCCAGGCAGTTGTAGGAAACGTTCAGCTTGCCGTCGGCGAACCACTTGTAGAAGGGAGCGTTGGATTCATCCAGCACGCTGGTGAAAGGCTGCTTCCAGACCACGTGTTCCTTGGCCAGACGGCCCCAGTAACCGGTGTAGTCGGTTTCCGCTTCCTTGCACAGGGCCTCGTAAGCGGCCATGCCGGAAATCGTCGCCCGCTTCACCACTTCTTCGGAAGGGGGGAAGACACGGTTTTCAACGAGAACGGATTCGATCTGGGACATACTCATCTCCTCTGCATTGTCTGCAATAGCAAAAATTGCTGCGTCGAGAGCTAAACGCCCTCCCTTTCGGGGGCGTGAGTCGCATTTTGTTTCTGGATTTTGCGACCCGCTGGTTTTCCGTGACCTGGAGCAAATCAACTGCCCGCAAAGCCCCGTGAATGGCCGCGATTAAACCCCCCCTTTCTTACAGTGCCCTTACACCTCCTCGCTGCGCCGCAGCATAAAAGAGCACCAAAATCAGCCACCTAGGCATGCTAAAATCCGCGCTCCCAACGGTTCCAACAACCTTGCAACGCACAAAGATGAATTCCAAATTCCAAAACAATATGGAGCGCCTGATCTTCTCCAGCCGCTGGCTGCAGGCCCCCCTCTACCTCGGACTCATCGTCGCCCAGGGCATCTACGTGGTTCAGTTCATGATGGAACTGTCCCACCTGGTGGCCGACATCGCCCACCTGGACGAAGCCAAGACCATGCTCATCGTCCTCGGCCTGATCGACGTGGTGATGATCGCCAACCTGCTCATCATGGTCATCATCGGCGGCTACGAGACTTTCGTCTCCAAGCTGGACATCGAGGGCCACCCGGATCAGCCGGAATGGCTGTCCCACGTCAATGCCGGCGTCCTCAAGGTAAAGCTGGCCACGGCCCTCATCGGCATTTCCTCCATTCACCTGCTGAAGAGCTTCATCAATGCCGCCCAGCTGGACGACCGGGTCCTCGGCTGGCAGGTGGGCATCCACGCTGTATTCGTCGTTTCCGCGTTCATGATGGCCGTTACGGACAAAGTCATGAATCAGACCCTCAACCTCCAATCCAAGCACTGAGGAAACCCAGCATGAGTTCCATTCGCCAGGAAGACCTGATCCAGTCCATCGCGGACGCTTTCCAGTACATCAGCTACTACCACCCCCTGGACTACATCAAGGCCCTGGGCGAAGCCTACGAGCGTGAGGAATCCCCCGCCGCCAAGGACGCCATTGCCCAGATCCTGACCAACTCCCGCATGGCCGCCGAAGGCCACCGCCCCATCTGCCAGGACACCGGTATCGGCATGGTCTTCCTCAAGGTCGGCATGAACGTCCGCTGGGACGACGCCACCATGAGCCTGCAGGAAATGGTCAATGAAGGCGTACGCCGCGCCTACGCCAACCCGGACAACCCCCTGCGCGCCTCCGTGCTGGCCGACCCGGCCGGCGCCCGCAAGAACACCAAGGACAACACCCCTGCCGTGGTGCACTTCGAGATCGTTCCCGGCGACCACGTGGAAGTGATCTGCGCCGCCAAGGGCGGCGGCTCCGAAGCCAAGTCCAAGTTCGCCATGCTCAATCCCTCGGACGACCTGGTGGACTGGGTCCTCAAGAAGATCCCCGAGATGGGCGCCGGCTGGTGTCCTCCCGGCATCATCGGCATCGGCATCGGCGGCACTCCCGAGAAGGCCATGCTGCTGGCCAAGGAATCCATCATGGCCCCGGTGGACATCCATGATCTGCAGGACAAGGCCAAGAGCGGCGCCAAGCTGACCCGGGCCGAAGAACTGCGCCTGGAGCTGTACGAGAAGGTAAACGCCCTGGGCGTCGGCGCCCAAGGCCTGGGCGGCCTCACCACCGTGCTCGACGTCAAGGTGCTGGACTACCCCTGCCACGCCGCCAACCTGCCCGTGGCCCTGGTGCCCAACTGCGCCGCCACCCGCCACTGCCACTTCCACCTGGATGGTTCCGGCCCCGCCAAGATCGAGCCGCCCAAGCTGGAAGACTGGCCCGCCGTGACCTGGACCCCGGACCTGAAGGCCGCCACCCAGGTCAATCTGGACACCCTGACCAAGGAAGAAGTGGCGTCCTGGAAGCCGGGCCAGAAGCTGCTCCTCAACGGCAAGATGCTGACCGGCCGCGATGCCGCCCACAAGCGCATCGCCGACATGCTGGCCAAGGGCGAGAAGCTGCCGGTGGACTTCACCAACCGCGTCATCTACTACGTCGGCCCCGTGGATCCGGTGCGTGACGAAGTGGTCGGCCCCGCCGGCCCCACCACCGCCACCCGCATGGACAAGTTCACCCGCATGATGCTGGAGAAGACCGGCCTCATCTCCATGATCGGCAAGTCCGAGCGCGGCCCCGTCGCCATCGAGGCCATCAAGGACAACAAGTCCGCCTACCTGATGGCCGTGGGTGGTGCCGCCTACCTGGTGGCCAAGGCCATCAAGAGCGCCAAGGTGGTGGGCTTTGCCGACCTGGGCATGGAAGCCATCTACGAGTTCGAGGTGCAGAACATGCCCGTCACCGTGGCCGTGGATTCCTCCGGCACCAGCGTGCATGAGACCGGCCCCAAGGAATGGCAGGTCAAGATCGGCAAGATCCCGGTCAAAGCCTAAGCTCTCCGCTCAAGACCACCGACCGCCATGTGGCGTCGTCTACGCATCGCCGTACTGCTGCTGGTACTGGCGTCGGTGGCCTTTTCCGCCTGGCATGCCAAGGCCAACGCCACGGCATGGAAAGGCACCCTGCGCGTCGCCGTCTATCCCCTGGCTGCCGACGACAGTGCCGCCACCCGGCGCTATCTCCAGCGCCTCGGTGAGGACAGTTTCCAGCCCATCAGCGATTACCTGAACAGCGAAGCGGCGCGCCACGGCGTCACCACCCTGCGCCCGGTGGACATCACCCTGGGCGGGGAAATCCGCCAGCTGCCGCCGCCCCGCCCCCAGGGCGGCAGCGTGCTCGACAGCATCCTGTGGAGCCTGCAGCTGCGCTACTGGGCCTGGAAACAGTCGCCGCCCACCAGCCCCAAGCCCCAGGTGCGCCTCTACCTGCTCTATCACGATCCGGCCCTGAACCCCCGGGTGCCCCATTCCAGCGGCCTGGAGAAGGGCATGCTGGGCGTCGTGCATCTCTTCGCCGACCCGCGCCAGACGGCGCAGAACCACGTCGTCGCCGCCCACGAGCTGCTGCATACCCTGGGCGCCAGCGACAAGTACGACATGGCCACCGGCCTGCCCCTGCATCCCGACGGCTATGCCGCGCCGTTCCAGGAGCCGCGCTATCCCCAGAGCGAAGCCGAACTGATGGCCGGCCGCCTCCCCCTCGGCCCCGACCGGGCCCGCATTCCCGACTCCCTGGACGAAACCCTGGTCGGTCCCGCCAGCGCCCGGGAAATCGGCTGGCGCCGATAGCCCCCCCCTTTTTCGGAAACATCCCATGCCCATCGAACGCTTCGGCACCACGCCCCGCTACTCCGACGTGGTGATCCACAACGACACCATCTACCTGGTGGAAGTGGCCCAGACCCTGGAGGCCGATGCCGCCACCCAGACCCGGGAGATCCTGGCCAGCATCGACCAGTTGCTGGCCAGGGCCGGCAGCGACAAGAGCCGCCTGCTGCAGGTCACCATCTATCTGGCCGACATGGCCGACTACGACGCCATGAACGAAGTATGGGATGCCTGGCTGCCCGCCGGCAGCGCCCCTTCCCGGGCCTGCGTCCAGGCCCGCCTGGCCAAGCCCGGCTATAAAGTGGAACTGGTGGTGGTCGCGGCGCGGTAAAATCCCCCGCCATGATCGGCATCTTCGACAGCGGCATCGGCGGCCTCTCGGTCCTGGCCGCCATCGCCCGCAGCCTGCCCACGGCAGACCTCACCTACCTGGCGGATACCGCCCACGTGCCCTACGGGCCGCGCAGCGACGCCTTCATCCAGGGCCGCGTGCTGGCCATCGGCCACCATCTGGCGGAACAGGACTGCGGCCTCATCGTCGTCGCCTGCAACACCGCCACCGCCGCTGCCGTGCAGATGCTGCGCGCCGCCCTGCCCCACATCCCGGTGGTCGGCGTCGAGCCCGGGGTCAAGCCGGCGGCCAAGGCCAGCCGCAGCCGCCGCATCGCCGTCCTCGCCACCGAATCCACCGCCCGCAGCGAACGCCTGGCCCGCCTCATCCGGGACCATGCCGACGGCGTCGACGTGCTGGTGGAGCCCTGCCCCGGCTGGGCCACCCGGGTCGAGAGCCGGGACCTGCAGACCCCCGAATTCGTCGCCGAAGTCCGCCTCAAGATGCAGCGGCTGCTGGATGCCGGCGCCGATCAGCTGGTCCTGGGCTGTACCCACTATTCCTTCCTTACCCCCCTGCTGGCGCCCCTGGTGGCCGGCCGCGCCCAGCTGGTGGACGTGGCCGAGGCGGTGGCCCGCCAGGCTCAGCGCCTGGCCGGCGCTTCGGCCCAGGGCCAGGGCCGGCTGCTGTTGCAGGCCACGGCCCGGCCGGAACAGCTGCACGCCAGTCTGGCCGGACTGGGCCTGGGGTGGCTGGCCGAACGCTGCCGCGGCGAGGAGCTGCTGGCCCGGGTCTGAGCCCCGTCGGCCCCTGGCGGCCTTGACCCGCTCCCGGGTTTGCTCCAACAATGGACAAAAAACCACGGAGCTCCAATATGGCCGATACCCCCCTCTCCCCCGACAGCAGCGTTCCCGACTTCTCCCTGCCGGCCACCGGCACCAGCCCCTTCACCCTCTCCGCCCACGCCGGCAAGACCGTCGTCCTCTACTTCTACCCAAAGGACAGCACCCCCGGCTGTACCACCGAAGCCCAGCAGTTCCGCGACCTGCACCCGCAATTCGTCGCCGCCGGCGCCCTGGTCCTCGGGGTATCCCGGGATTCCCTCAAGTCCCACGAAAATTTCCGTACCAAGCAGAACCTGCCCTTCGACCTGATCTCCGATCCGGACGAAACCCTGTGTTCCATGTTCGGTGTCATGAAATTGAAAAACATGTATGGGAAACAGGTAAGGGGCATCGAGCGCAGCACTTTCGTCATCGACGGCAAAGGCAAGCTGCGCAAGGAATGGCGCGGGGTGAAGGTGCCCGGCCACGCCCAGGAAGTACTCGATTTCGTCACATCCCTCTGACCCTCGACCGACAGGACGCCCCATGGCCCGCAAACCCGCCGCGAGCAGCAAAACGGTAGCCTCCTCTTCCTCCACCGCCTCTTCCCGCTGCAAGATCTTCGTCCTCGACACCAACGTGCTGATGCACGATCCCACCAGCCTCTTCCGCTTCGAGGAACACGACGTGTTCCTGCCGATGATGGTGCTGGAGGAACTGGACAACAACAAGAAGGGCATGTCGGAAATCTCCCGCAATGCCCGCCAGGCCAGCCGTACCCTGGACGACATCCTGGCCCACGCCGGCGACGAGATCGAGGGCGGCATTTCCCTGGAAACCCCGTCCAGCAAGCTGGCCACCGGCCACCTGTTCCTGCAGACCGAGGCCATCAGTTCCGAACTGCCCCAGGCCCTGCCCACCTCCAAGTACGACAACCAGATCCTGGCCGTCGTCTTCCACCTGCAGCGCCGTTACCCCAAGCGTTCGGTGATCCTGGTGTCGAAAGACATCAACATGCGCATCAAGGCCCGCACCCTGGGCCTGGCCGCCGAGGACTACTTCAACGACAAGGTCCTGGAAGACACTGACCTGCTGTACACCGGCGTGCGGGAACTGCCTGCGGACTTCTGGGACAAGCACGGCCAGGGCATGGAGTCGGGCAAGCGGGAAGGCCGCACCTACTACCGCATCAAGGGGCCCCTCTGCTCCCACCTGCTGGTCAACGAATTCGTCTACCAGGAAGGTCCCCAGCCCCTCTACGCCCTGGTGCGCAACGTTTCCGGCAAGAGCGCCGAGCTGGAAACCCTGATCGACTTCACCCACCCCAAGAACAACGTCTGGGGCATCACCGCCCGCAATCGGGAACAGAATTTCGCCCTCAACCTGCTGATGGACCCGGAGGTGGATTTCATCACCCTGCTGGGCCAGGCCGGCACCGGCAAGACCCTGCTGACCCTGGCCGCGGGCCTGACCCAGGTGCTGGAGACCAAGCAGTACTCGGAGATCATCATGACCCGGGTGACGGTGCCGGTAGGCGAGGACATCGGCTTTCTGCCCGGCACCGAAGAGGAGAAGATGGCCCCCTGGATGGGCGCCCTGGAGGACAACCTGGACGTGCTCAACAAGACCGACGACGAGGCCGGGGACTGGGGCCGGGCCGCCACCCGGGACCTGATCCGCAGCCGCATCAAGGTCAAGTCCCTCAACTTCATGCGGGGCCGCACCTTCATCAACAAGTACCTGATCATCGACGAGGCCCAGAACCTGACGCCGAAGCAGATGAAGACCCTCATCACCCGGGCCGGCCCGGGCACCAAGGTGGTCTGCCTGGGCAACATCGCCCAGATCGACACGCCCTACCTGACCGAGGGTTCCTCCGGTCTCACCTACGTGGTGGACCGCTTCAAGGGCTGGACCCACTCCGGCCACATCACCCTGCAGCGGGGCGAGCGTTCCCGTTTGGCTGACCACGCGGCCGAAGTGCTATAATTTTTCCACGTTTTCATCCCCCTAAAGCCGCACCTGGTGCGGCTTTAGTTTTTCCGGAGGACTGAGCATGAAGCGCCGTGCCTTTCTCGCGCTTGCCGGCGGCCTTGCCGTCGCTCCCGGCAGCGTCCTCGCTGCCAAGAAAACCAATACCAATACAAGTTCCAAGCCCGCCGCCAAGGCGACGGCCAAGAAGCCGGCCGGCAAGGCCGGCGCCAAGACGGCTCCGGCCAAAAGCAACGCCCGGGGCAATTCCGCCAACCTGCGTCCCTCCGCCCCCAACCAGCCGCCCGCCGGCCACGTCACCGGCATGCGCCCGGCCCCCCTGCCCCGCCCGCGCCAGCAATCCTGGCGCCATTACGACCTGGTGGTCAAGGTCGCCGCGCCGGACAGCGGCCAGCCCCTGCGGGCCTGGATTCCCGTACCTTCGGAAAACGACTGGCAGCGGGTGGAAGACCTGGACTGGCAGGGCAACTACGGCAAGGCCGGCCTGCGCCGGGACGGGGACAGCGGCCTGCTGACCTTCTTCGCCGAATGGCCCGCCGGCACCCGGGCTCCGACCCTGGAACTGAAGCTGCGCCTGGGCACCCGCCAGCGCCTGTTCGACATCACCCGCCGCGGCGCCACGCCGGAGACGGAGGAAGTGCTCAACCAGAACCTGCAGAGCCTGGGCCCCTGGCCCCAGGACGTGCTGGCCGAGCTGGCCGAACGCATCACCGGCCGCATCCGGGAACCCATGCCCCAGGCCCTGGCCATCTACGATTGGGTGGTGGATCACGGCATCAGCTGCAGCGGCGCCCCCGAGTCCATCCAGGCCGCCCTCTGCGCCCGCAACGACGGCGGCGCCGGCCTGGCCGGCATCTTCGTCGCCCTGTGCCGGGCCTGCGGCATTCCCGCCCGCCGGGTCAGCGGCCAGCGCCTCGGCCCTTCCCGCCAGTCTCCCAGCCTGGGCGCCAGCGGCGACGTTTCCACCGCCCAGCACTGGCGCGCCGAATTCCACGCCCCCTTCTACGGCTGGGTGCCGGTGGACCCGGCCGATGCGGCCCTGGCCCAGCGCCAGGACGGCGACAGCGGCGCCCTGCGCAAGCGTCTCTTCGGCTTCTGGGAAATGAACTGGGCCGCCTACAGCAGTGCCGACGGGGTGCATCTGCCCCAGGGCCCCGGCGAATCCCTGCCGGTGGTGGACCGGCCCCTGCTGGCCCAGGTGGAGCGGGACGGCAGCGTGCGCCTGCTGGGCCGCCAGGGCAGCATCAACCTGGAAGCCCGTCCCAGCGAGGGCTAGTCCCGGTAGACGCTTCCCTCCCACCAGGGGAAGCCATGGAAGGCAATAAAGACGCCATTCTCCAGGCACATGCGGCGGAGAATGGCGTCTTTTCTATATCTACGGGAACATGGCCGGAACAGCGCCGCCCCATTGCTCACAGGGAGGCAGCGGAGCGGGCCCGCCGCTCCGGTACGGCCTTCAGTAGATACCGAGGGCCAGGCCTGCCGCCAGGGCGGCGCCCACTTCGGCGCAGCGGTCCAGATCATCCGCCGCCAGAATCTTGGGAGCCAGGATGGCCTCCGGCGTCTGGGCCCGGGTGCACACGATGAGGGGCTCGGCCACCGCCTTGAGGCGCCAGCCGGTGGCGATGCGCATCACCTGCCGGGCCGCCCCCTGGCCGTCGCTGCCGGCGCACACCAGGACGGCGTAGGGACGGCCGTTGAGACGATCCAGGACGGGGTAGTAGCTGCGGTCGAAGAAATCCTTGAGTCGGCCGGCCATGGCCCCCAGGTATTCCGGCGTGACGAAGAGATAGGCATCGGCCGCCAGCAGGTCCGCCGGGCCGACGCTGTCGGCATGGCACAGGCGCACCGTCACCAGCGGCTCGTCGCCGGCGCCCCGGGCGGCGGCTTCGGCCATGGCGGCGGCGCCGCCGGTCTGGGAGTGGAAGACGACGAGCAGGGTCTTCACGCCGAGAGCCCCGCCAGGATCAGTACTCGGGACCCCGGCTGCCCTGGAAGGCGCAGTTCTCGAAGCGGGTGTATTCGCCGAGGAAGGTGAGGTGCACCGTGCCGGTGGGGCCGTTACGCTGCTTGCCGATGATGACTTCGGCCTGGCCCGGATACTGGCTCTTTTCCTTGTTGTAGTAGTCGTCCCGGTACATCATCATGATCACGTCCGCATCCTGTTCGATGGCGCCGGATTCGCGCAAGTCGGACATCATGGGGCGCTTGTCGGTCCGCTCTTCCACCTTCCGCGACAACTGGGAGAGGGCGATCACCGGCACCGACAGTTCCTTGGCCAGGGACTTCAGGGCCCGGGAGATTTCCGACACTTCCGTGGCCCGGTTCTCGCCGCCGCCGGCCTTGGCGGAGACCATCAGCTGCAGGTAGTCGATCACGATCAGGCCCAGCTTGCCGCCGTACTGGCGCGCCAGGCGCCGGGCCCGGGCCCGCAGGTCCAAGGGGTTGAGGCCGCCGGTCTCGTCGATGTAGAGGGGCTTCTCGTGCATCTTGCCGAGGGCCATGGAGAGGCGGGACCACTCCTCGTCGTTGAGGCGGCCGGTACGCAGGCGGTGGGAATCCAGGCGCCCGAGGGATGCCACCATCCGCATGGCCAGCTGGGCGCCGCCCATTTCCATGGAGAACACGCCCACCGGCAGGCCCTGCTCCACCGCCACGTATTCGGCGATGTTGAGGGCGAAGGCGGTCTTACCCATGGAGGGGCGGCCGGCGACGATGATGAGGTCACCAGGCTGCAGGCCGGAGGTCTTGGAATCCAGGTCGATGAAGCCGGTGGGCACGCCGGTGACGTCGGAGGGATTGTCCCGGTCGTGCAGTTCCTCGATCTTCTGCACCACCTCGTTGAGCAGGGGGTTGATGTGCACGAAACCCTGCTGGGAATGGGCGCCCTTTTCCGCGATTTCGAAAACCCGGGTCTCGGCTTCGTCGAGCAGGGTCTTGGCATCCCGCCCCAGGGGGTTGAGGGCGCTGGAGGCGATCTCGTCGCCGGCCGTCACCAGCTGGCGCAGGATGGCTCGCTCCCGCACAATTTCGGCGTAGCGGCGGATGTTGGAGGCCGACGGCGTATTGGCCGCCAGTTCGCCCAGATAGGCCAGGCCGCCGGTATGTTCGGTCTCGCCGGCCGCATCCAGGGCCTCGGACACCGTCACCACGTCCGCCGGCTTGCCCAGGGAGAGCAGGCGCTGGATCTGGCGGAAAATGCGCCGGTGTTCGTCCCGGTAGAAGTCGCCCTCGGCGACCATGTCGCCCACCTTGTCCCAGGCCTGGTTGTCCAGCAGCAGGCCGCCCAGCAGGGACTGTTCGGCCTCCAGGGAGTTGGGCGGCACCCGCAACTGGGCCAGGGCCGGATCGATGGGGGAATCGGAAGGGTCGGAGCGGGAGAAACGACGGGGCTTGTTCATGGCGAGGTCAATGTCGAGGAAGGGCAATTCTACTCTGCCGCCGCCCATTGGGGCCCGTTGCAACGACGGCAGAAAAGAAAAAGGCCTTACAGGATCAACCTGCAAGGCCTTTGTGCAAGACGCCCCGCAGGGCGCTTGTGGCTTAGTGCTCGCCGAGGACGGAGACGGTGATCTGGGCGATCACGTCGGTGTGCAGGGCGATATCGATGGGGTAGTCACCGATGGCCTTCAGGTGGCCGTTGGGCATGCGGATGGCAGCCTTCTCGACCTTCTGGCCCTGGGCTTCCAGGGCTTCGGCGATGTCGAAGTTGGACACGGAACCGAACAGACGGCCGTCCATACCGGCCTTGCGGCTGATCTGGACCATCAGGCCGTTCAGTTGACCGGCTTGGGCTTCGGCAGCGGCCAGCTTGTCGGCCTGGGCCTTTTCCAGCTCGGCGCGCTTGACTTCGAACTCAGCCAGGGCGGCGGGGGTGGCACGCTTGGCCTTGCGCTGGGGGATCAGGTAGTTACGGGCGTAGCCGTCCTTGACCTTGACCACGTCGCCCAGGTTACCCAGGTTAACAACCTTTTCCAGAAGAATGATTTGCATGTTTCTCTCTCCCGATTAAACGTGGTTGTCGGTGTAGGGCAGCAGGGCCAGGTAGCGGGCGCGCTTGACGGCGACGCCCAGCTGGCGCTGGTAGTGGGCCTTGGTGCCGGTCAGGCGGGCCGGCATGATCTTGGCGTTTTCAGCGATGAAGTCCTTCAGCAGGTCCACGTCCTTGTAGTCGATCTCGACGATCTTCTCGGCAGTGAAGCGGCAGAACTTGCGGCGCTTGAACATGCCGCCACCGCGGCGCTTTTTCTTGTCATCGTCCTTCTTCTTGAAAAACGGTCGAGCCATTTTCATTTCCTTCCAAAAATTCGATTCGTTCTACGTGCAACATGGGCTGCCGGCTGTTCTTGCTCTTCAGGGCGAGAAACCCTTCGAGTCTTACCGCCTTGCCGGGCCCGGCATCCTGCAGCCATTTGGCTGTGGTTCCCAGGGCAACGACGTTGACTTCACATTCGACCTTGCGGGGGTGGCCGGCTTCGATCATTTCTGATTCGTGGCGCAGGCGCCCTTCGCTCACCGGCACGCCGGCGGGGGTGTAACGCAAGGGTTTGTGTTCGATCAGCGTCCCGGTGATGACAACGCGGTTTTCAGTCAGCTTCGCAGCAGCCAACGATTAATTAGGCAGCCGGGGCCGCTTCGGCGGCAGCGGCTTCAGCCTTGCCTTCGAGCAGGGACTTGGACTTCTCTTCCTTCATCATGGGGGAAGGAGTGGTCACGGCAGCCTTGGTCTTGACGGTGAGGTGACGCAGCACGGCGTCGTTGAACTTGAAGGAGTGCTCCAGTTCGTTCAGGGTCTCGCCGTCGCACTCGATGTTCATCAGCACGTAGTGGGCCTTGTGAACCTTCTGGATCGGGTAGGCCAGCTGACGACGGCCCCAGTCTTCCAGACGGTGGATCACGCCGCTGCGGGTGGTCACGATCGAACGGTAACGTTCGACCATGGCCGGAACCTGCTCGCTCTGGTCCGGATGGACGATAAATACGATTTCGTAATGGCGCATGTATTCTCCTTTTGGCTAACAGCCCTCCGCCATGCGTTCGCAGGTAGGGCAAGGTTGGAAAGCCGGCGAGTATAACGCGGTTTTCCAAGGAAAATCAAGGAAAACCGCGAACCCGGGAGAATCGGCGGCGACAGCTCAGAGCTGGTACTCGTCCTCGCCCCGGCCGGCGCCGCCGGAAAGGGCGCCTTCCATGGACTTTTCCACCGCCTTGCGCGTCAGGTGCGGCGCAAACAGCTCAATGAAATCATATTCATAGCGGCGCAGATAGGTTCCCCGGCGCAGGGCCAGGCGGGTGGTGTTGGATTCGAACAGATGGCCCGCATCCAGGGCCACCAGGCCGTTCTGCCGGCCGTCCCGCTCCGGGTCGAAGGCGATGCGGGCGATGATGCCCAGGCCCAGGCCCAGGGTGACGTAGGTCTTGATCACGTCCGCGTCGATGGCGGAGAGAACCACATTGGGCGTCAGGCCGTGGCGCTCGAAAGCGCTGCTGATGCGGCCGCCGCCGGTGAAGGCCGGATCGTAGGTGATGAGGGGAAAGCGGGCCAGCACCGAGAGGGACAGGGGACCCTGCTCCAGGATGGGGTGGCCGGCCGGGGCGATGACGCAGTGGGACCACTGGTAGCAGGGCATGGTCACCAGGTTGGGCACATGGTCCAGGGCCTCGGTGGCGATGGCGATGTCGGCCTCGCCGTTGGCCGCCCACTCGGCGATCTGGGTCGGGCTGCCCTGATGCAGGTTGAGGCGCACCCGGGGATAGCGCTCGGTGAAGCGCTTCACCACTTGCGGCAGGGCGTAGCGGGCCTGGGTGTGGGTGGTGGCGATGACCAGGCTGCCGGAATCGCCGCCGGCGTATTCCTCGCCCACCCGCTTGAGGTTTTCCGCCTCCCGCAGGATGCGGTTGGATATTTCCAGCACCGCCTTGCCCGGTTCGGTGATGCCGGTGAGGCGCTTGCCGCTGCGCTCGAAAACGATGATGCCCAGTTCGTCCTCCAGCATCTTGATCTGTTTGGAGACTCCGGGCTGGGAGGTGTAGAGTGCTTCCGCCGCCTCGGAAACATTCAGTCCGCGGCGGGAAACCTCGACCAGATAGCGCAGTTGCTGCAGCTTCATAACATAGCCTGCTAATAACTTTAGGTTATATCAATGTAGCACGATATTCTTTTGAGGCCAATAAACGGCTGTTACGATGCGCCCCACTTCACGACAAGGCGCACCATGGACTGGCTGTATACCCTCTCTGGATTCGTAGTCGGCGCCATCGTCGGTTTGACGGGCGTCGGCGGCGGTTCCCTCATGACCCCCCTGCTGGTGCTCCTGTTCGGCATCCACCCGGCCACCGCCGTCGGCACCGACCTGCTCTACGCCGCCGTGACCAAGGCTGGCGGCACCGTGGTGCACTCCCGCAAGGGTCATGTGGAATGGCGCATCGTCGGCCTGCTGGCTGCCGGCAGCATGCCCGCCACCGCCGTCACCCTCTACATCCTGGCCCACCTGCCCAAGCAGGGGCCGGAAACCACCGGCCTGATCTCCCTCTGCCTGGGCATCGCCCTGCTGCTCACCGCCTGTGCCATCATTTTCCGCAAGAAGCTGCAGTCCTACGCCCTGAGCCACGAAACTTCCTTCGTACAACGGCATCAGACGCCTATCACCATCACGGTGGGCGCCACCCTGGGGGTGCTGGTTTCCATTTCCTCCGTCGGCGCCGGCGCCCTGGGCGTGGCCGCCCTGTTCTTCCTCTACCCCAAGCTGCCCGCCGTGCGTATCGTCGGCAGCGACGTGGCCCACGCCGTGCCCCTGACCCTGGTGGCAGGCACCGGCCACTGGCTCATGGGCAGCGTGGACTGGCAGCTGCTGACGGCCCTGCTGATCGGCTCCCTGCCCGGCATCTGGGTCGGCAGCCACATTTCGGCCAAAGTACCGGATAAAATCCTGCGCCCCATCCTGGCCACCATGCTGGTGCTGATCGGCGCCAAACTCATTGCCCACTAAGACTCTTTCGCCCGAGGCCCTACGATGTACCGTTACGACAATTATGACCACGCCCTCGTCCAGGAACGGGTAGCCCAATTCCGGGACCAGGTGCGCCGCTGGAAGGCCGGTGAACTCTCGGACGAGGAGTTCCGCCCCCTGCGCCTGCAGAACGGCCTCTACATCCAGCGCCATGCGCCCATGTTCCGCGTCGCCGTGCCCTACGGCATGCTGTCGAGCGCCCAGCTGCGCCGCCTGGCAAAAATCGCCCGGAACTACGACAAGGGCTACGGCCACTTCACCACCCGCCACAACCTGCAGTTCAACTGGATTCCCCTGGAGCGGGTGCCCGACGCCCTGGCGGAACTGGCGGAGGTGGAAATGCACGCCATCCAGACCTCCGGCAACTGCATCCGCAACGTCACCACGGACCAGTTCGCCGGCGTCGCCGCCGATGAAATCCTGGACCCCCGCCCCTTGTGCGAACTGCTGCGCCAGTGGAGCACCTTCCACCCGGAATTTGCCTTCCTGCCGCGCAAGTTCAAGATCGCCGTGAATGGCGCCCTGGAAGACCGGGCCCTGACCTGGTTCCACGACATCGGCCTGCACATCCGCAAGAACGAGGCGGGTGAAGTGGGCTTCCGCGTCATCGTCGGCGGCGGCCTGGGGCGCACCCCCATCCGCGGTCAGGTGGTGCGCGAGTTCCTGCCCTGGCAGGACATCCTCACCTACAACGAAGCCATCCTGCGGGTCTACAACCGCTACGGCCGCCGCGACAACGCCTACAAGGCCCGCATCAAGATCCTGGTGCAGGCCCTGGGCGTGGAAAAATTCGCCGAGCAGGTGGAAGCCGAATGGGCCCACCTCAAGGGCGGCCCGGCCACCATCACCCAGGCCGAATACGACCGGGTGGCGGCCTTCTTCAATCCTCCTGCCTACGCGCAGCTGCCGGCCATCGACGACGGTTTCGTCCAGGCCCAGGCCGAGCAGCCCGCCTTCGCCCGCTGGGTGGAGCGCAATGTGCGGCCCCACCGGGTGCCGGGCTACGCCGCCGTCACCCTTTCCCTGAAAAAGCCGGGCACCGCCCCGGGCGACGTCAGCGATGTGCAGATGGACCGGGTGGCCGACCTGGCCGACCGCTACAGCTTCGGCGAGGTGCGCGTCACCCACGAGCAGAACCTGGTGCTGGCCGACGTGCGCCAGGACGAGCTGCAGGCCCTGTGGCAGGACGCCAAGGCCGCCGCCCTGGCCACGCCCAACATCGGCCTCATCACGGACATGATCTGCTGCCCCGGCGGCGATTTCTGCGACCTGGCCAACGCCAAGTCCATCCCCATCGCCAACGCCATCCAGGCCAAGTTCGAAGACCTGGACTACCTCTACGACATCGGCGACATCGAGCTCAACATCTCCGGCTGCATGAACTCCTGCGGCCACCATCACGTGGGCCACATCGGCGTGCTGGGCGTGGATAAGGGCAACGAGGAGTGGTACCAGATCACCCTGGGCGGCCGTCAGGGCAACAACGCCCACCTGGGCAAGGTCATCGGCCCCTCCTTCCCCGCCGACGAAGTGGCCGGCGTGGTGGAAAAGCTGATCCGGGTCTACCTGGACAACCGCCACGAGGACGAGCTGTTCATCGACACCCTGGACCGCCTGGGCGTGGAGCCCTTCAAGGACAAGGTGTACGGCGACCGCCTCAAGGGCAAGAAAGCCGCCTGACCCATCGACACGGAATAAAGGAACGACCATGACCCGCATCATCAAGAACCGCGCCGTCGTCGAAGACAGCTGGAGCGTGCTGCGCCTGGCCGAAGGCGAGACGGCCGACACCATTGACCTGCCCCAGGGCCCGGTACTGGTGCCCCTCTCCGTCTGGCATGCCCGGAAATCCGCGCTGCTGGCCGCTTCCAGCCCTGCCGCCCCGGTGGGCGTGTGGCTGGCCGCCGGCGAAGGCCCCGAAAGCCTGGCCGACGACCTGGCCCAGCTGTCCGTGATCGCCGTGGATTTCCCCAAATTCACCGACGGCCGCGGCTACTCCGCCGCCCGCCTGCTGCGGGAGCGCTACGGCTACCAGGGCGAGATCCGCGCCATCGGCGACGTGCTGCCGGACCAGCTGTTCCTCATGGCCCGCTGCGGCATCGACGCCTTCGCCCTGCGCGCCGACAAGGACGCGGACAAGGCCCTGGCCCTCTTCGACACCTTCAAGACCCCCTACCAGGCCGCAGTGGACCAGCCCCAACCCCTCTTCCGCCGGAGGGCCGCATGAGCGTCATTCCCGCCCAGTTCCGCGTCTCCGACGAGCTGCGAGCCGCCACCGCAGCCAAGGCGGAAGCCGCCAAGACCCTGCTGGCCCAGATCGCCCGGGACTTCTCCCCGGCCACCTTCGCCAACAGCCTGGGGGCCGAGGACATGGTGCTGACCGACCTCATCGTCAAGACGGGCCTGCCCATCGAAATCTTCTCCCTGGACACGGGCCGCCTGCCCCTGGAAACCTACGACCTGATGGCCGCCGTGCAACAGCACTACGGCTTGAAGCTGAAGGTGTTCTACCCCCGCCACGATCTCACCGAGGAATACGTGCGGGCCAACGGCATCAACGCCTTTTACGCATCCATCGAGCTGCGCAAGGGCTGTTGCTACGTGCGCAAGGTGGAGCCCCTGCAGCGGGCCCTGGCCGGCAAGCAGGCCTGGATCACCGGCATGCGCGCCCAGCAGGCCGCCACCCGGGACGGCCTGGCGGTGCGCCTGTTCGACGAAGCCAACGGCCTGGAGAAGTTCAACCCCCTGGCCGACTGGAGCGAGAAGGAAGTGTGGGCCTATCTGCTGGATAATGGCGTGCCCTACAACAAGCTGCACGACCAGTTCTACCCCAGCATCGGCTGCGCCCCCTGTACCCGCTCCGTCACCCCCGGCGAGGACATCCGCTCCGGCCGCTGGTGGTGGGAAAATCCTGAAACGAAGGAGTGTGGCTTGCACAAGAAGTAAGTTGAAGGATTTCGTCGTAGGCTAACTTTGCAAAAGTTAAGGTGCGCTAGCACCGGCCGAAGACACAATCCCGAGACCAAGGAATGCGGCCTGCACAAGAAATAAGCCCGACCGCCCCACCCTGCCGATCTTAGAAAACGTTGCGACCCGGTACTGAAAAATGACCACTCTGAACAAGCAAACCCTCTCCCACCTCGACTGGCTCGAGGCGGAGGCCATTCACATCATGCGTGAAGTGGCCGGCCAGTGCGCCAATCCGGTGCTGCTCTTCTCCGGCGGCAAGGACTCCATCTGCATGCTGCGCATCGCCGAAAAGGCCTTCCGCCCCGGCCGTTTCCCCTTCCCCCTGATGCACATCGACACCGGCCACAACTACAAGGAAGTGGTGGAATTCCGTGACAAGCGGGCCGCCGAGCTGGGCGAGCGCCTCATCGTGCGCTCCGTGGAAGATTCCATGAAGCGCGGCACCGTGGTGCTCAAGCACGAGGGCGAATCCCGCAACAAGCACCAGTCCGTGACCCTGCTCGAAGCCATCGAGGAATTCGGTTTCGACTGCTGCATCGGCGGCGCCCGCCGGGACGAGGAAAAGGCCCGGGCCAAGGAGCGCATCATGAGCTTCCGTGACGAGTTCGGCCAATGGGACCCGAAGAACCAGCGCCCCGAGCTGTGGAACCTCTACAACGCCCGGGCCCACAAGGGCGAGAACATCCGCGCCTTCCCCATCTCCAACTGGACGGAAATGGACGTCTGGCAGTACATCGAGCGGGAAGGCCTGGAGCTGCCCTCCATCTACTTCGCCCACACCCGCCCGGTGGTGATGCGCCAGGGCGCCATCGTCCCGGTCAATGTGCCCCTGGTTTCCGGCGAGCTGACCAACCTGCCCAAGGCCGGTGAGGAAATCATCGACCTGCAGGTGCGCTTCCGCACCGTGGGCGACATCTCCTGCACCGCCCCGGTGGAATCCGACGCCGACACGGTGGAGAAGATCGTTCTCGAAACCGCCACCACCACCATCACCGAACGGGGCGCCACCCGTCTGGACGACCAGACCAGCGAGGCCTCCATGGAACAGCGTAAGAAGGAAGGGTATTTCTGATGTCCGCCCCCGAAAAAATTGAAGATCACGGCCTGCTGCGCTTCCTCACCTGCGGCAGCGTGGACGACGGCAAGAGCACCCTGATCGGGCGCCTGCTGTTCGACACCAAGACCATCCTGGCCGACACCCTCTCCGCCATCGAGCGCACTTCCCAGAAGCGCGGCATGGAAGCGGTGGACCTCTCCCTGCTCACCGACGGCCTGCAGGCCGAGCGGGAACAGGGCATCACCATCGACGTGGCCTACCGCTACTTCAGCACCGGTACCCGCAAGTACATCATCGCCGACGCCCCGGGCCACGAGCAGTACACCCGCAACATGGTGACCGCCGCCTCCACCGCCAACCTGGCCATCATCCTGGTGGATGCCCGCAAGGGCGTGCTGACCCAGACCCGGCGCCATTCCTACCTGGCCCACCTGGTAAACATTCCCCACCTGCTGGTGGCGGTGAACAAGATGGATCTGGTCAATTACGACCAGGCCGTGTTCGAGAAGATCAAGGCCGACTACCTGGCCTTCGCCGCCCAGCTGGGCATCGAAGACGTGCGCTTCATCCCCCTCTCCGCCCTCAACGGCGACATGGTGGTGGACCGGGGCGAAGCCCTTTCCTGGTACAAGGGCCCGACCCTGCTGGAAATCCTCGAGGCCACCCCCGGCGCCCATAGCGAGCAGGCCGAAGCCTTCCGCTTCCCGGTGCAGTTCGTCTGCCGCCCCCAGGACTCCGCCAATCCGGAACTGCACGACTACCGGGGCTTCATGGGCCGGGTCGAATCCGGCGAGCTGGCTGTCGGTGAAGCGGTCACCGTGCTGCCTTCCGGTCGGGAAACCAGGGTCAAGGACATCCAGATCGGCGGCCAGAGCATTCCCGCGGCCGTCTCCGAGCAATCCGTCACCCTGCTGCTGGAAGACGAGATCGACATCTCCCGGGGCGACATGATCGTGCGCAGCGCCGCCCAGCCCCAGGTGGTGAAGCAGATCGACACCACCGTCTGCTGGCTGGCGGAAACGCCCCTGGACCGGGCCCGCACCTACCTGATCCGCCACACCACCCGGGAAGTGAAGGCCAAGGTGGCCAGCATCGATTACCGGGTGGACGTGAACACCCTGGAACAGCAGGCCACGGACAAGCTGCAGATGAACGACATCGCCCGTGTCAGCTTCAAGCTGGCCCAGCCCCTGTTCATCGACCCCTACAGCCAGAACCGGGCCACCGGCGCCTTCATCGTCATCGATGAAAGCACCAACAACACCATCGGCGCGGGGATGATCGGCTGAGGTGGGTTAAGGGCTTTTTAGCCACAGAGGACACAGAGGGCACCGAGATTGAGGCGCCCATGGGTCTGAAGTAGTAGGTGCCATGAAAGACAAGAGGGACGCCATTCTCCAGAGCATCAAGCTGGAGAATGGCGTCCCTTCTGCTTTCCGGGGCACCTGCTTTTTGGCGGCTACGCCTTCTCGAACAGGGCGATGGATTCCACGTGGGAAGTGTGGGGGAACATGTTCACGATCCCGGCGCCACTGAAGCGGTAGCCCTTCTGATGCACCAGGATGGCCGCGTCCCGGGCCAGGGTGGAGGGGTTGCAGGAAACATAGACGATGCGGCCGGGACTATCCTCCCCCAGGGCCTTCACCACTTCCACCGCCCCTTCCCGGGGCGGGTCGATCAGCATCTTGTCGAAATGGCCCAGGGCCCCGAGGGACTTGGGCGTGCATTCAAAGAGATTGGCGACGCCGAAGGAAACGTTGGCAGCCAGGCCGTTGGCCGCCGCATTCTCCTCGGCCCGCCGGGTCAGTTCCTTGAGGCCTTCCACCCCCACCACCCGGGCGCCGCTGCGGGCGATGGGCAGGGTGAAGTTGCCCAGGCCGCAGAACAGGTCGGCGATGCGCTCCCCGGGCTGGGGGTCGAGCAGACGCATGGCGCGGCGGATGAGCATCTGGTTGATGCCCGGATTGACCTGGGTGAATTCGGTGGGAGAAAAACGCATTTCCAGCCCGAACTCCGGCAGCAGGTAGGAGAGGTCAGGACCATCCACGGGATGGAAGCGGTAGGCCGAAGCCGGTCCCTTGGGCTGCAGGAAGAAAACGATGCCGTGCTCGTCGGCAAAGGCCCGCAACAGCTTCTCGTCGGCCCCGCTGAGGGGCTCCAGGATGCGCAGCACCATCACCGTGCACTTCTCGCCCACGGCGATTTCCACCTGGGGCAGCCGGTCCCGGATCGAGAGGCCCACGAAGAGCTGGCGCAGGGGCACCAGCAGGTCGGAAACGTGGGCCGGCAGGATGGGACAGGTATGCAGGTCGGCCACATAGCTGCTGCGCTTCTCGTGGAAGCCCACCAGCATCCCCTTGGATTCCACCATGCGCACGGTCAGCCGGGCCCGGTGGCGATAGCCCCAGGTAGGGCCGTAGATGGGGTTGTAGACCTGCTCCGGCTTGAGCCGGGCCAGATGCCACAGGTTGTTTTCCAGCAGACGCTGCTTGGCCGCCACCTGGGCGGTGGGCTCCAGGTGCTGCATGCTGCAGCCACCGCAGGTGCCGAAATGGGGGCAGCGGGGAGGAACCCGGGCGCAGGAGGGGCGCAGCACGGCGCTGACCTCCCCCACGGCGTAATTGGGTTTCTCCCGGAACAGGGCGTACTCCACCGTTTCCCCGGGGAGGGCGCCTTCCACGAACACGGTCTTGCCCTCCAGGCGCGTCACGCCCCGGGCGTCGTGGTCCAAGGATTCGATCTTGCCGACAGGCATGGGCCCATCCCCCGAAAAAAGGCGCCATTCTACCAGCGCGCCGGCAAAGGCAAAGCCAGCCGGCGGCGGCGGTTGCGCCGCCCCATGGCGGTTGCTATGGTAGGCACTTCACGGGAGCCCGCCATGCCTGAACGCCTTCTCACCAGCCGCACCGAACTGGATGCGGCCCTGCTCCAGCTGCTGCCCCTGGCGCAGCAGTCCATCCGCATCTTCGACGGAGACCTGTCCAGTTTTCCGCTGGAAAGCCCGGAGCGGATCGCCCTGCTGCAGGAGTTCCTGCGCCGCCCCAATACCCGCCTGACCCTGGTGCTGCAGCACCCCGGCCCCAGCCAGACCGGCTGCCCCCGGCTGGTACAGCTGGCGCGCCAGCACGGCCACGCCTTCACCTGGCTGCAGGCCCCGGAAAGCCTGGCCAACCTGCAGGACGCCATGGTCCTGATCGATGCCGAACACGCCCTGCTGCGCTTCCACCGGGAACAGCCCCGGGGCAAATGCATCGAGGCCGATGCCCGGGCCTGCCACCCCTACGGCAAGCGTTTCGAGTCCATCCTGGCCGAAGGGTGCAGCGCGGTCGCCCATACCCCCCTGGGTCTGTGACAATCTGTTACATGCCAAGCGTATAGAAATGGGCCTTGCAGGCTATTCCCGGCTGAATTTACTGCTATAATGCCGCCCTGATTAGCCCCCCCTGGCTGATCAGCCTCAGGATTGTTTGGATCACACACTAATTGATAGGGAATAAACAATGAAGCACTCTCTCCTCGTTGCTGCTCTGGTTGCCCTGGCCGTTTCCGCTTGCGGCAAGAAAGAAGAACCCGTCGTCGCCGCTCCGGCTCCCGCTGCTGAAGCTCCCGCTGCTCCGGCCGCTCCCGCTGCTGCCCCCGCTGAAGCTGCGGCTCCCGCTGCTGACGCTGCCAAGCCCGCCGAAGGCGCTGCTGCTGCCCCCGCTGAAGCTGCTGCCGCTCCCGCCGAGAAGAAGTAATCTCGCTGTTGCGCAGTAGAAAAAAGCCGACCTCCGGGTCGGCTTTTTTATTGCCTGTTATTCCCCGGGCGAGAAGCAATTCCCCCAGGCCCCATCAGC